>DAHVVD010000003.1 GCA_027328265.1 Microcaldota archaeon | reverse complement strand
TGCATAGCCACATAGGTCTCGCCAACCTGCCTGCTCGTCGTAAGGTTGAAGAGTATGTGCTGGCTCAGGTAAAGCCCCATGTCCGAGAGGTTCTGTATGTAATACTGTCCGTGCTTATCTGCCTCGTACTGCAGGTATGAGGCGCCTCCAGATATTCCAGCTACTCCTACCTCTGCAATCACAGCAGGAGGAGAAGGCGAGAAAGCGTAGACTGTGTTCTCGCTATTTCCGAGGGTGCTTAGTACCGTGGTGAGCGCAGAAGGTATCGGAGGGCATCCAGGCGTAATCGGGTTGAAGTTTGTCCACTGCTGGGTGAGCTTGTATGTGTAGCTGTATCCCACCAGCATCTTCCCGCCGACGTAACTGACTAGCTCTGGTATGTTAACAGGGCCACTGACCGAAGAGATTGCCTGGCTTGCGCCAAGTCCGGTTAGGAGGTTCTTTATGTTTATATTTATGCCAGTGTTGCTTCCCTTGCAGCTGGTTGGGAGCGAGAAGGTCGACTGCTGATTCAGGCACTGCTGGCTGTATCCCTGCTGTATAGTCTGCGAGGCCACGCTTCCGCTACCACTAGTGTATTCGTTGCTGTACTGGTTGGCGTAGCTGAAGACCTTCTGAGAGCCCTGGTTCTCCAGGTTCGCGAAAGGATCCTCGAGCAGCGCGATAGGAGGATGCATGTTGTTTATGTTAGAGTATGGCAGGCACTGTTCTCCTCCTCGCTGGGTGTAGCATGAGAAGACCGGAGTGCCCTGCTGCCACTTAGTGTAGTTCTGGTCCTCTATCCTACCAAAGAGCAATTCTGGCGTCAGGAAGTTGTTGCTCTTCGGGAAGAAGAGGGCCGCTGTGCCGTTGGAGTCCATTGAAAATCCTACTGATGCCGAAGCGCCAGGAGCCGCAATGACTCCTCCCTGGCCAGGCCCGCCTCCTACAGGAAGACCGTGAAGCACCAGGTCCCACCAGTTGGGTCCTGTGGGCTGTGCAGGAAGCTGCGGGCCTACTGGATAATAACTACCTGTCGAGGTTCCTGGGGTGTAACTGCAGTCTACTGCGCAGAACGTTGTGCCTCCGATGTTCGCTGACAGCATCCATCCAAACGGAGGATAGGATGTGTTCTGGAACTGCTCAACAGAAGGCACAATAGGCGCAACTGGGGAGTAATAAGTCGAGCTTCCATCACTTGCCACGCAAGAATATGAATTGCCAGGCTCCTCAATCTGCCCAGCTCCCTGCGAGATATACTGGCCAGTGAGGCAACTTGAGGTCTGCACCTGGCATGCGCTATTGCACTTTACCGTAGGCTGTGGCTGATCTTGAGGGAAACACTGGCCTGTTACAGACCCTGAGGGCGAAGAAGATGAACTTGATGAGGAACTGCCAGAAGATGGCAGTGAAGATGATAATATGCTGCATTGCGCTTGCACATACAGGTCATTGAAGAGCGTAGGATTTATCGGAACGTCTACCCCTGTGGAGTTAATCTCTCTCAGGTCTAGTATATTGAACTGGGTACCGCCCTGCAGGCTTCCCGCCCAGTCGTCCAGCACGTAGAGATATCCGTTGACATCCGATATCGCGATTGGATGATGGTTCTGCCAGACATCCATGTTCTGAGTCACGACGTCTCCGCTGACACTGAGCTTGCTTCCGAAAAGGCCGCCGCTGTTCAGCCACTGCCCTATGTTTACCTGCTCCGCAGGCTCGCTGCAGCCCAGCCCAGCCGGAATCCCGGCAATAGTGGCGACTCCAGGAGTTGCTCCTCCCGGATAAGATCCGAAGGCTAGAGGTATTGAGGTTATGAAGCCTAGTGTCTCTCCGCTGAAGACCGAGATGCATCCAGAGCTAGGCGAAGCCGCATAGACGTTGCCGAGTTCAGGCGAACTTGCAATCTCGGTGTAGCCTGCCCCAAGGTTGCCCAAAACACTTATCGAGTTCCCAACTATAGAGAGCGGCCCTCCACCTACGGTGTTGGAAATCCTCACGATGTCTGTGTTGATTGAACTCGCAGTCCCTCCCAAAATCCCCACGGTATTAGTAAGTACTACACCAGTGCCTATAATGAACAAATCCCCGGTATTATCTGCTGAAACGTTATAAGGTATGAATTCCTGGCATATCTTGCCTATCGGAAATCCGATAAGAGTCTGTTGCGTACACCCTTTAGCGAGCAACTTGCTGAGAGAGAGAATCTCTATAGGATAAGCGGTGCCATTCTGCACTCCAAGCACGTTTACCCAGTAGTTATCCCATTCTGCGTTCCATTGCGGCTGGCAGCCCGTCGCCTCCGTTCCTTTAGCGCAGTATACGCTCTTTGGCAGTTGGATGTTAGAGGCGTTGTAATATCCGTGCGGGATAATCCTTATCACGGCTACGAACCAGTTGGAGCCGCTGAGGCAGCCTTGGAAGCAGAATATACCTGAGCCTGAGTTGCCTTGCACGCTAAAGAGCACATAGGCATAGTTGTTTGGCGTAATCGAGATTGAGATTGGGTCTATTATGTTGCTCGGTGGCTGTCCATTGCTCTCGAAGTAGGTGAGAGGAACTGCGTTGGCTGAATTGGTGTTAATCCCGAACCCGTTCTCAGGTATGTTCGTAAGAAGATTCTTGCCACTGTTAGCCGTGTAGTTAGCAAAGAGGACACTAGGTAGGTCAATCGGGAAAGTTTCTATGGTATTGTAAGGACTATAGTAATTCCAAGGGCTGAAGATATCCTCATTCATGCCATTCATGTTTGGGTTCGAGACGGTGGTAGAGGATGACATAGTAAGGCTATAATTGAACAAGAGATACGGATAGATCAGACTGTTGAATGCCATGCACTGCGTACATGCAGGATAGTTGTAGGTTGGTGATACTGGAGGAGTTATCGCTACTGGCCCAGCATTACCGGATGGCGCAACTCCTGCACAATTACCTCCACTGTACTGTGCTGGCATAAATTTACAATAAGCATTATTCCCAAGCCCTCCACAAGCAGTTGAAGCATAAGTACACCAACTATTAAAATTGCTCCCTTTATTACTTAGCGAATAAGCGCCTTCCATGGCGCAAGTAGGGTTAAATGCACACTGATTAAACGGATTATTTGCATATGCGTTGTTTGAGCCCAATACTCCTGAATAACAATATTCACTTCCGCCAGCAGTTATACACTGATGCGCGCTCCAATCAAATTGGACTAGACCTTCTCCAGCACAGTCACTTTCGGTTCCAGTATTGACTGGACAATTGCCCCCCGCAGGGTATTGTAGCGCCCCTGGATACGCGCTGCTCTCCGCTTGGGCTATGGCTGCAATTATGTACACTGACTCCCCTCTAAATCCAGCAGCCTCAGCGCAGGCATACAATTCTTGAGGTGTCAACACAGAACCCGCAGGGGCCTGATCTGGTAAAAGCGGCGCATAGTCCTTGTTAGGGCATGCCCCACTAGTGCTAGGGCTACCGGCAGCAGGCGCCGAAGCCACTATTGTGGTAGGTGCAGTCACTAATCCCGAACCTGGAGTGCCGCCAATCGGGGTTCCGCTTATGCCTGTGTACTCGACAAACGGGATGTAGTTGTTGTTTATACTCTCAAGCGTTGTGGTTTCTGAGTATGTATATGTATAGTAACAAAGGAACGGAGGCAGGGGGCCAGTTATGCCGAGCAAGATTTCGCTCCTGCTGTAAGATTGCGACTGGGGGACCTTCACGTTCCCGAAGTTTGCAATGTACGCCCACCATCCCCAGATCGCATGCTGCGCCAGAGAGGGCACGCTCTTGAAGATATATGAATTGGTGTTGAAGCCGTTAGAGAGGGCTCCGTCTACTGTTGGCGAGTATGTAACCACCTGTGTTACCACCTCTCCTGGGTTTATCACAATCAACGGGTTGACAGTGGACCAGGCAAGGAAGGTCTTAGGGGGACTCGTAGCGATAGCGAAGACTGTCGTCGGAAAAGAAGACGGAATCTTCACTGTTGTTGTCAGGTAGACCTCAGTTGTGAGCGAGCCAGCCTGCGAGAGGCACCAGTTTCCTGCAATGAAAGTGCCGGGGTTGGGGTAGAAAAGTATGTCGGTAGTTGGGCCTTGCGATGGTGGCTGTGTTGGGCAGGTGAGCCAACTCTTGGAGCTCTGCTGGTTGTCATTGAAGACCTGGTTTGTCGGCGAATAATCCATCTCCAACCCAGTGCTCGAACTTTCGGCCAAGCCGGAACCTCCGAAGACAGTGGAGCCAGATCCGCTTCCCGCCTGTGGAGTTGCAGCCGTGCCAGTTCCTGTCAATGCCGAGCCCAAAGTTCCTGCTCCTTGAGCAATTCCAGTAGGCTGCTGAATTCCAGTAGGTTGCTGATATGTTTCTATCGTAGAGGGAAGCTTGCTCTTCCCCTCGGCAATAATCACGTTGCCGCTAGGTCCTCCGCTGAGTATGTTGTTCCCAACCGCACCGCTCGAGACTGTGTTCCCTGTGCTTGCGCCTGGCGTGTAGCCCTTATACGTCGTCGTGAAGATTACGGGCCCCAACGGCACCACCACGCTGCACCCTCCCAGGCAGCTAAGTACGTTCTGTACCAGGCTTATCTGGTTGAGCACATTCCCTAGGCTGCCGAGGCTGCTTCCCAGTGAACTGCCTACGCCCCCTGTTCCGCCAGCTCCGCTCAGGAAGTTCTGGAGGTTGCCTTCTATCGCCTGTATTGCTAATTGGTATATTATGGCTCCATAAGGAGTGCTCACGAATGCAGAGAGTCCAGGTATGTTCTGCACAAGGCTCTGCAGCACAGCGACACCTACGGCCTGCGATATCGCCGTAGATGTGGCCCCGGCAATGGAAGCTGTGAGCCCTGCACTTATTCCTGAGATCGCTGCCAGTCCTATCGGGCTGTTGCCTATCAACGGCACTATGAACTGCACAACCACCACTCCTATGCTGGAGGGCGTCGGGCTCAGCGCAATGTTGGCTACTATAGCGACGTACTCGCCAGCCTGCCCTCCTATTATGGCGGCTATCGCATACGCAAACTGTGCCGGCGTTGGAGTGTTTATTCCTAGGAAACTGGATAGAAGGGTTGTGTAAGGGCCGTAAGGCGTTGTGCCTAGGTATGCGAGTATCTGTGCAGGAGAGGCCTGGCCTCCTATCAATCCCGCTATGAATCCGGTGGTTATTCCGGCAGGAAGCATCTGGGAAAGCCCAGGTATCGCATTTAGAACCACGCCAGCAAGTTGGGCATCAGTTATTGGGCCCGTTATCGAGAAACCGAAGTAGGATCCTATCGCACTGGCCAGTGTATTCTGACCGAACTGATTTGTTATAGCCGCTACGGCGAGCTGCGATATTATCGGCGCAACAGAAGACGGGAAGAAGGAGGAGAACTGCAGAGCGAAATCCAATGCAAGGTTCTGGCTAAGCAGCGTTGCGAGAGCGGGGGTGAAACTCTGTGTAAGTCCAATGGCAAGGTAAGAGGTCAGCGTTGACGCGACTGCATTGCCAAGCGTAGGTCCAAGCGCGCTCGCAAGCACCGAGGAGAGCTGCGGGGCGAGGTTGGCGAGAACTGTGAGCTGGAGCTGCTGGTTAAGTTGGTTATTGAAATTATTCGTCGCAAGAGCCTGCACGATGGCAGGGCCGAGGGCTGTCTGGATGCCAAGGCTTGAGAGCTGGCTGTCTAGCTGCGCGCCCATGATGCCTTCCATGTAAGGTTCGAGCGAGACCGAGAGGTTGCCCATGAGAAACGCAGAAATCTCAGAAGGCGTAACCGGCACGCCGAGGCCGACTTGAGAGTTTATGTAGCCTGTGGTTGAGGCAAGGACATTGGGAAGCGCCTGTGTAAGCCCAGCGGAGAGGCCTTCCGAGAGCGCCGTGTTTACCGCCGAGCCTATCGCCGGGCCTATGACTGGAAGTGACTCTGAGATGATGGCTGGGAGGTTGCTTGCAATGACGCTGGCAACAGCATTCGAGAGTCCAGCGCTGAAGTTGCTGCTGCCTAGAGCTCCGGGGAGCGAGGCCTCAAGGCTTGCCGCAATCGAGGGGGAGACATTGAGCTCAGAAAGTATCTGCGGAAGGCTCGCCTCAAGCGCAGCGTTTGTTGAGTTCTGCAGATTAGATTGCATGCCAGCCACAATCGCCGCCGCGATCGCAGGAGCAAGATCTGAAGGTATTGCCATCTGTATTACAATAGGCTGCAGCGAACCGCTTGCTGAGGCTACGACGTTGTTGGAGGCGCCGGTTATGCTTCCCCCCGCGTCTATTCCCACATTAAGGCTTCCGGGACCTATGCTTACCCCGCCGCTGTAACTCCCGCCTCCTGAAACTGATTGGAATGATAAGTTATGAGCCGAGCTGTTTGAGCGCACATACGAGAGCGCATGTTCAGAAGCATTGAACTTGCCCTCCAGGCTCTGGTTCAGGTATGTCCGGAGGTCTGCAGAGACGTTTGCCACAAAAGCCGGGGAGATTGTGAAGTTGATGATCACTGGTGCAGGAGTGAAGCTGAAGTTTATGAACTCATCGACAGTCGTGCCGTTGAGCACCACTGGCACATATGTGCTTACGTTCACCTGCCCTATCGAGACATTCATGTATGTGCTCAGGCTCTGGTTCAATGCGGTTCCGTTGAGCCCCAATGTCACATTGGTGACCTGTGCCTTTGCCGAGCCTAAAATTCCGAGGGACGCTATAATAATTAATGATAAAATGAAAGGAGTTAGCTTCCCCTCGAAATTATTCGGCATGTCCTCATATCCACTAAAATGGGCAATTATTTAAACTCTTCCCATTTTTCGAGGCAAAGGCAGAAATCAGAACAGGTAAAGCGAGACCAGCCTCGCAAACTTCTTCACGAAGATGTAGACCGGATTGCTGTTCCTCCTGACGTCCTTTATCATAGGCTTGTACCGCGCCTTCTCCTCCGGGGTGAGCTTGCCCTCCTTGACGATGACCTGCTTCTTGCCGTCGACAATCTGGGTCTCTGTCTTGCTTATGATGTCCTTCTTGACCATTCCGTACCACTCGTCTAGGGTGTTACCGTGCTTCTTTATCATTCTTAGGAAGTCGCTCATCTTGATCTTCCTCCTGCGCCCAGTCATGTCCTCCTCTGCAGCCGGTATGAGCGCTGACTTGTCGCAGATCTCCTCTATATCTGCCTGCGAGAAGCCCATTGTCGCGCGTGCAAGCCTTCCGAAGTTTATTCCTGCAAGCGGCATCTTCCTCGTGTTGTAGATGAATGCGCCCTTCCTTGTCTTGTAGTCAGGCGGCGGTATGTAGACAGACTCTCCGAACCTCTTGCTCCTCTTCAGTGCAGGCTCTATGTCCCAGGGCTGGTTTGTGGCGCCGATGACGAATATGCCCTCAGGATTCTTCTCGACACCGTCCATTTCCTGGAGGAACTGGTTTACTGCCATGCGCATGTAATCCTGTTGCCCTCCTCCTGCGCCTCCTCCTGAGCCTCCCCTCTTTGTTCCAAGCGCATCAAGCTCGTCGAAGAAGACGATGCAAGGAGTGTTCTCTCTCGCCTGCTCGAAGATCGCATGCATGTTCTTCTCAGTATTGCCTGCGTACATGTCCACTATCTCGTTTATTCTCGCGATTATTACGTTTGAAGCAGTCTCTCCTCCAATCGCATTTACCATATACGTCTTTCCCGTGCCTGGAGGGCCATAGAAAATTACCCCCAAGCCAAGCTTTTTCCCGTACGCCCTAAGCAATTCAGGCTTCCTTATCGCGAGTATTATGTTCTCGTAGACAAGCTTCTTCTCCTTGGTCATGCCCACGACGTCCTTGAACTTAAGATTAGACTTATGGAACCTCACCCTCTTTATCTGGCCTTCTACCACTTCAGTCCTGTCATCGCCCCCCAGCTTCATCTTGGCTCCAGTCGAGGAAGTCACTTCCGTGTTTATCTTGGTCTTGAGCTGCTCCAGCCTCGCCTTCGCCTGCTCATAGTTCGGGTTCTTGCTCAGCGACTTCTCGTACCATTCCTTCGCGCCCTCATAGTCATGCTGGTACTCGGAGATTATCCCCATGACGTAAGGTGCATCGTGGCTGTCCGGTTCCATGTCAAGAACCTTCTCTGCGTCGCGGGTGGCCTCGGTATAGTTGTTGAGTATAGCATAAGAAAGGGCGCGGTTGAAGTAGGCGCTTGAGTACTTCGGGTCAGCCTCTATCGCCTTCGAGTAGAGCTGCACTGCCTCCTCGAACTTATTCTCCTCGAAGGCCTTGCCTGCCTGGGTGTATATCTCCTTGGCGTAGGTGCTCTCTGTGCCCCCCAATGGCTTAGGCGTCTGTTCCTTCTTGCCAGAATCGGCTGCCATGCTTAGATTAGGCATTCCAACATATTTATAACTTTACCGCTCTTTCCCGAACTCGTCAAGAAGCACGTTAAGGCTCTTGTCGACTATGCTTATGTACCTGTTCTCCCTCGGTACATTCACTATGGAGAACTTTGCGAACCTTCCTGCAAGCCTCTCCGCCCTCTCGTGAAGCTCCTTCAGTCCTGCCTCCTTCACCTTGTAGCTGCCATTAAGCTGGTTCACTACTATCTGGCTGTCAGAGAAGAGGCGCACCTTCTCCCCTATTCCGAACATCTCAATTGCCTTCTCCAGAGCAGCAATCACAGCAATGTACTCTGCCTGGTTGTTTGTCTTTATGCCATTGTAGAAGGAATCACTCCAGACCCTTTTCCCATTCTCATCCAGGATTAAGTACCCAGACGCGCTCTTTCCAGGGTTGTTCCTCGATGCTCCGTCTGTATAGATGATCATGAAGCCCCACTTCTGCCTCCTATTATGTTTACCCTGGTGACACCCTCCTCCATCACAGGCTTCTCTTCCTTGAATTCCCTCAGCGAGTCGAGAAGCGCTGACCTCATCCTGAGTAGCCTCTCATGGTATTCATCATACCTGATCGAGAAATCCTTTGGGTTTATTCCAAGTTCAGCCTTCGCGAATTCGACAAGCGCAGTGTATATTTCCTTGGTTATCCTGCTTAGCATCCTCTCGTCTTCTTCAAGGAGTTTAGAGATACTGTAGTCTTTTATAGAACCGACCTCGACACTCTCTTCCTCTCTTCCAAGAAGCAGGGCCACAGCCGCCGAATTCTCATTGAGGTATTCTAGCGTGCCGGTTATCGCGGACCTTGTCTCCCTGTCGACATGTTTGCTAAAGGCGCTGGCCTCAGCGAACAGGGCCAGCATTAGGTGGTCAGTCTCCTTTATCAGAGCCTTGTCCTTCTTGTTATCTCCGATCCGCCCCAGATTTCCCTTTATCTCCTCCGCCTTTTCCTGTACAAATGCGACTATTGCTACCTCTTCGAGTATTTCTGGGTATGCCTTCGCCGAGGAGGCATTGCCCGAATGTTTCTCTATAATCACAGCAACTTCTTCGTATCCCGCACCTCTCGCCATACCTGCAGCATTCCTCCCCTCTCTATCTTTCCGCGATGCGTCGGCCCCTTTCCTGAGAAGAAATTCTACAGCATCCTTCTGGCCGTTTACAGCAGCGAGCATGAGCGGCGTGGATCCGTCCTCGTCCACCTGATCTGCCTTCGCACCGCCCTCAAGGCACTTCTTGAGAAGTTCAACATCGCCTACTACAGACGCGTAGAAGATGTCCTCTACCGCAACGTTGGTGCCCGCCATAGACTCAAGATACGCAAAGCATTATTTAAATGGTAACTTTTTCAGGTCGCCTACCTTCCCGAACTTCAGAGTCTCGTCTTCGCCTATGCAGAAGGCTTCCATCTTGTCTACATCCAGCATTTTCTTGAAGATCGGCGCCATCTCCTCAAGGTTCTCTCCAGCATTCACACCGACACCCTCTGCGAAATAGTTCATTGCAGGAAGGACGACTATCTCGCGTTTGTCCTTCAGCCTGCCGTAGAGGAAGCATCTTAACTTCTCCCTCATGCCAAAGTTGTTGTATACCGATATGGCAGGATGCACGTGGCCCATGGCCAGAAACTTACCCTCTTTAGTTCGGGGCAGCTCCTCGCCGTGGAAGAAGAGGAAGTCGCCAAGCAGTGCCTCCTGCGTATGCACCTCGAAGCCCAGAGGTTCCTTCAGCCTGTCTATGAAGTTGTCGTGGTTTCCCTTAATGAGTATCACCCTCTTTATCCTGAGGTCCTCCTTTACGAACCCTACGAACTCGCTGAATTCGTTGAACTCCTCGGCGTGAACCTTTGAGAACTCGTTCTTGATGTCGCCGTCGACAATTAGGCACTCCGGCAGGGTCTCCTTCGCCGCCTTCGAGAGGATCAGTTTCGCATTCTTCAGGTTTATCTTGGGAAGGAAGCTGCCGCTGTCTGCCATTACTCCCTCGTAACCGAGGTGCAGGTCCGAGCAGACCAGCGCGGAGAGCGGCCTTATGAAAAGGACAGGCAGACCATCAAGAATCTCTACGTCCTTACTGAGCAGCATTCACTTCACCTTGACTCCCAGCTTCTTCATAACGAGCCTGTGGAGCTCGCGGAGATGCTTCCTCCTGTCGGCCATCATTATTATGTCAGAGGAGCCGAAAGTCACGAGCATGTGAGAGAAGGGCGACGGCACATCCGTCTCTATTATCTTGTAGGATATCTCCTTCTTCGCCAGCCCCTTTATCACCTCCTTAGCCCTGGGAAGGTCCATCACATCGTCGAATATCTCCCTGTACGTCTCCTTTATTATAGGGAAGTTCGGGCTTATCTCCTCCGCCGCCTTCAGCAGGAACTCGGAGTTTATCTGCTGCTTCCTCACGCTTATCTTCCTGCCCTTGTAGTTCCTGAGGATCATGAAGCTCCTTGCGGCGCAGTACCTGAACCTCCTCTTCATCATCTCTGTCTTCCTTATGTTCCTCTTCAGGAGGAGCACTATGTCCGCAGCGTTCAGCGCCTCGATCACCGAGGAGATCTCCTTCTTGGAGAGCTCAAGCTCCTCTCCTGTAGCTATGACGAAGCCGTTGTCTGTCACGTTTACCGCAACGTCAGCGTCATACTTCTCGCCTATGGTTATCGCCGCTATCCTCGAGAGCGCATCGTTCACCCTCCTTCCATAAAGGCTGTGGAAGATTATCAGGTTCCTCTCCTGCTCCCCGTCATAGGTCTTCTCTATAAGAATGAGCTTCTCGTTGGGCACCACTCCGGCGTAGAGCATCTGCTCGGCGAAGTAGCCCTGCATCGCGAGCTTCGCGTTCCCGTCCATGGGCATTGCATCAAGTACCTTTGCGGCCTCGCTCTTCTTGTCCAGCTTCCTCTTTTTCGCAAAGATGCCCCTGCCGACCCCATCCTTCTGGAGAGCGCCGCTGAAGAGTTCCCTGAATTTTCCTATTTCCAATGCAAGCTCGTAACTGAGAGGAAGCTGTTCGGAGTACCATGGCGGTATCGTGGGTATCTGGCCGATAGCAGGTGAGACATAAGCTTTCATCACTTTTGAGAACTCGAACCTGAACGGCTTTCCGGCAAGGACGAAGATGTCGCCTGGCTCTAGTTTCGAGAGAAATTCCTCCTCTATGCTGCCTATCCACTTATTCTCGAGGGTTATGACATCGATGGCGACCGCGTCAGGTATCGTGCCCAGGTTCAGGAAGTAGATGAGTCTCGTAAGCTTGCCCCGTCTGCCGAATGCCTTCTCCTTCTCGTCGTACCATATCTTGGCGTAGACCCTCCTGCTCTCGAGACCGACGTACATTCCGGAGAGGTATTCAAGGAGCGAGAGGAAGTCGCTGAATTCGAGGTTGTGGTAAGGGTAGCTCTTCCTTATCGTCGCATACGCCTCGTAGACCCCCCATTTCTTGACCTGAGACATGCCGACTATGTGCTGCGAGAGCACGTCAAGGGCGTTCTTTGGCGTGGTGAAAGAGTCGAGGCGCCGTTTCCTCGCTGCGTCCAGCATCACAGAGCATTCCACGAGGTCGTCCCTGTTGACTACCACCATCTCCCCTTTCGCGACGTCATTGAAGCTGTGCCCGCTCCTGCCTATGCGCTGTATGGCGCGCGAGACGCTCTTCGGTGAGCCTATCTGTACCACGTTGTCGATAGAGCCTATGTCTATGCCCAGCTCGAGGCTCGTGGAAGAGACCGCGCACCTTAGCTTGCCCTTCTTGAGCATCTCCTCCACTCCAAGCCTCACGTCCCTTGATAGCGAGCCGTGGTGCGCAGCGATATGCTCCTCGCCGTACTTGTAGCGCTTCATGAGGTTGTAGACTATGCGCTCTGTCCCGCTCCTCGTGTTGGTGAAGACGAGAGTCGTCGTGTTCTCCTTTATTATCGAGTCTATGGTCTTGTAGATCGAGTTCTCGACCAGTGCATCGCTCGCGTTTATCATGTCGCGCACTGGGCTCATCACCATGTAATCCATCTTCTTGTCCCAGGTGGCGTCAACTATGTAGCAGTCTCTCTCTGTATGCTCATCCTTGTAGCCTGAGAGGAAGCGCGCAGCTTCCTCTATCGGATGCAGTGTCGCGCCAAGTCCAACTCTCACGAAGTCATGGCCTATCTGCTCCGAGAGCCTTTCCAGGGAGAGCGAGAGGTGTACGCCTCGCTTGTTGTTCGCGAGCTCGTGTATCTCATCCACTATCACGTACCTGAGCTCCTTCATATTCTCCGCGAACCTCGGCGAGTTGAGGAGGATTGCCATGCTCTCAGGCGTGGTTACGAGTATGTTCGGAGGGTGCGCGAGATGCCTCTGTCTCTCCTTCTGCGGCGTGTCTCCGGTCCTTATGCCAGCTGTTATCTTGGTTACAGGTATCGAGATCTCCTTGTAGATCTCCTCGAGCGGCACGCTAAGGTTCCTGTAGATGTCATTGTTGAGGGCGCGGAGCGGCGAGATGTAGATGCAGTAGATCTTCTCCTCGAGCTTGTTCTCTATGGCCATGTTCATGAGGTCGCTGAGAATAGCCATGAATGCGGAGAAGGTCTTTCCGCTGCCAGTAGGAGCCGTGATGAGGAGATTCCTCTTCTCCTTTATGAGGCGGAAGGAGTAGCGCTGAGGAGGCGTGGGTTCCTTGTACTTGCCCACGAACCACTTCCTGACGAAGGGATTGAGGCTCTCAAGGCTCTCAGCGGCGCTAAATGGCACATTATAACGTTCTATCATGCAACCACGAGGAAACGGAGTCCGGATCGCAATTATTATCTGCGCGGCAAAATATAATAAACGAAGGCAGGAAAAGGCTACCAGAGGTACGAGGAGTTATTGCCAATACTTCAATCCCCTTAAATGTCCCTGAGCGCCAAACTCGAGTTTTTCCAACAAAACCACAGTAATCTTTATATATAACCAAAAAGAAACCATTTAGTTTAGTAAATATTCAAGCATTCAGGTATATGGTGAACACATGATACGACGCATGAGAAAGATAAGGCGGAACGGCCAGCAGTACAGCCTCTTCTTCATAAGGCCGAAGGAGAACTCGAACGCGCACAAGTACGCCGAGAGGCTGGCCTCGATGGATGGTGTGGCTGAAGTCATGGTGACAGAGGGAGAGTGCGGATTCGTGGTCAAGGCGAAGAATCCCAACATAGGCGAGAAAAGCCCGATTCTTGCAAGGAACAGCTACAAGCGGCTGACGAGCTATTACCAGTACAGAAGTAGATGATCGATTTAGGCGATATTATATTTGTTAAGAAGGTGATATGATAGGAATAGAAATGCCAGGATTGAAGATATACAGAAGCGAAGAATGGTATGTTGCCGAACTGCCGTCTCTGCATGTGGTGACTAGGGCAAAGAGCATACGTTCCCTTAGAAAGAACCTCAAGGAGGCCATAGAAGTCGCAGTGGAAGGTCTGATGGAGTTAAAAGTGGCAAAACTCAATAAGGAACCAGAAGGCAGGATGCTCACAGTCAGCAGAAACTAGGCATCATGTCAAAACTCGTAATAAAGCCACAAAAGCTCTTAAGGATACTTGTCAAGTATTACGGATTCGTTCCGATAAGACAGAAAGGCAGCCATCTCTTCGTATCGAATTTCAAGAACTCTACAACAATACCTATGCACGGCGGCGACCTTGACCAAGGAACCTTGAACGCCATACTTAGGCAGGCTGGTCTTACAAAAGACGGAATAAGGAAATATGCATAAAACAGGTGACACTACTTCCCGCGAGGAGCAGTACAAGCGGCTGACAAGTAACTACCAATACAGGGGATAGCGTGAATATATGATAGGTATAAATACCTGTTCCTACATATTCTTACCTGATGGTAAGATGCAGATAGAGAGAACGATCAGCGAAAAGGGACAAATTGTAATACCAAAAGACGTAAGGGATTACCTCGGCCTTAAAAGCGGATCAGGCATAATCTTCGAAGTGAAGGATAACGTTGTGGTGCTAAAGCCTAAAAAATCAGCCAGGAAGTTCGTCGAGGAATTCACTAATGTAAAGGGCAAGTTGAAGAAAATCGACATTAAAAAAGTAAAAGACATAATGGAGATGGAATATGCACTACATTGATTCGAATATTTTCATCTATCCTATAGTCGCGGACGAGAAGACAGAAAACAAGGCACTCCTTGCAAAAACCCTTCTTATAAAAATAGCGGACAAGAGCATTGAGGCAGCAACCTCCTCGCTGACATGGGACGAAGTAGTCTGGTGCATAAAAAAGATATTAGGATCCGAGACTGCAGTAAAGGAAGGGTCCAAATTCCTTGAGTTTCCCAACCTCAGGATGCTAGACGTAAATGAAAAAGTGATTTATAGGGCCCAAAAACTAATAGAGACTTACTCGTTAAGGCCAAGAGACGCGATACATATGGCATGCTGCCTAGAGAACAAAATAAGGGATATTATCAGCGATGATCCTGATTTTGATTCCGTAAAAGACCTAAATAGAATCACTTTGGAAAAGACAACCTCACTAGGCAGATCTCCATGACTGTAAAGAACAGCTACAAGCGGCTGATAAGTTACTAACAATACAAGAAATGAAGCAAAGTTATTTATATTTATTCATACAAGTAATACATTGGTGATTTGTATGAATATTACTATAAGGGATTTGCAAGAGAGCATTTTTAGAAGGTTCAAGGCAAAAGCGGCAGAGGAGGGTATGAAGCTAGGCGACGCCATGACACAAGCGATGGAACTTTGGCTTAGAGAGAACAACCTAAAGCCTAAGGGAAAGCTTACCGACCTAACTCCCTTTCACTGGGGCAAGGGCACCGAAAAGACCAGCGTGGAAATAGACAAAATATTATATGGCTAATCCATGATCTTTCTTGATTCCAGTTTTATAGTCGCCTATTACAACGAAGACGACAGCTTACACGAAAAGGCGTTGTCGATAGCAAAAGAGATTGCAGAAAACAAATATGGTACGTCAGTAATCACCGATTATGTTTTTAGCGAAACGGTTACGGTGATAATGCTTAAGGCAAAAATGCTTGAACCCGCAGCAGAGGCAGGGGAGAGAATACTTAATTCAACCTTTATGATAAATACTGACCACCAACTAGTACTCGATTCCTTTGAAACATTCAAAAAACAAGGGAAACCAAAACTTAGTTTCATAGACTGCAGCATAATTGCTGTTTGCAATGCTAACGGGATAGCTAACATTGCAACATTTGACAAAGCCTTAAAAGAGGCAAGCGGACTTAATGTTATAGACTAATGGACGGTACGATGGAAGGCAAATCTAAGTCATCAAGAAGAAAACCCCCAGTTGACATAGTGAAAAAGACAGCGGGAATGTGGAAAATAAAAGAAACAGGCTCAGAATACACCAAAAGACTAAGAAAAGAATGGGAATCTAGGGGAAAGCGGTTGAATGAAAGAAAATAAACAAAAGAAAAAATAGGTATAACGCCGCTAAAATTAGGTAGAAAGATAACTGAAAAAGAAATAGAGCAGGCAATAGAGAAAGGATATGCTGAGGCGGCCATGAGAAATTTGCATAACATCATCAAAACGAAAGTAAAACCGTCAGAGCATGGATTTGCAGCAAAGTCGGTAAGAGAAGATAGAGACAAAGGCCATTAAGCTGGGAAGAAAGACAAGCGGAAAGGAGACAGAGCAGGCGACTGGGTAAGGATTGGCGAAGCATTGAAATGGAATGCATGATGGCCTAAGCAGGCGAGATGACAGGAGCGGATCAGATGCCTTTGCCCACAAACTCCTCTGACTTCATGTCCATTATACTACTCCAGCCGTTTCCCAATTCATTGATCCTTTTCCTGACAAGGAGATAGCCTATAGTATATCCGGACCACAAGGGGAACTCTATGTCATCCCTCTTGAAAAAGAGCCTGTAGTTCAAGTCCCTGCTGTCAGAGTTGAGTTTTCCCTTTATCTTCTTCCATACCTTCGTTGCCTCCGCCTTGGTAAGCGCCTTTGACCAAGGCCTGAGCTTTCCTGTCACGTCCTCTTCGAAGCACTGAGCCAGGCCCTCAAAAATAAGACTTGTGAGAAGCGTCGCCTTCTCCCTGCCTTTCATCTTCTGGAACCTTATTAGGTGATTGAACTCGTGAGCCATGGTGCCTGATAAAGAATCCCTCCATTTTCTTGACTCTGTGTTTACTCTGATAAAAATACCATGATCGTTCGGCGTGTATCCTCCTACCCCACCCATCCTGCTTTTTACAAATTCATCTTTTGTAGCAGATATGATTATTACTAAGTCTTTATCGGTCTTCAACAGCCTTGGCAGTTTGGTCAAGCCATCCTTAACCAATTGTGATGCCTCCCTTAACCGCTTTTCATATATGGCTACGACTCTGTGGCTGCCTAACCGAAATGGCCTTATCTGAAAATCCTTTTTCATGTAAACCCATAGCTCCTTAAATAGCAATGCTATCTAAATTTACCTATGCCGAGCAGAAAGCCCACACCGTTTACGGGGGGAGGGGAGGGGGATGAATACAGGATATGGATGCCAGAACAGAAGCCCACAACCATTTATGAGTGGAGGATGTCACCCTGTTTATCTATGCCTCGTCTATTTTCTTGAATGTTTTTTGCAAAACCTTTCTATTCTTTCTATTGCAAGGGTCAATGTTTCAGTTGGTGCCAGTGCGACTAATCTAATATGATCAGCTTCACCAAAACCCGAGCCTCTTGCTACTTGGACATATTCTTCTTCAAGTAACCTTCGGGCAAATTCTTTATCATCTTTCATTTTCAAATCCTTGACATTTATCTTAGGAAATATATAGAAAGCACCACAAGGTGGCACGGCATCCATATACTCGCTGTAGTTTATATGCTCTGACATAAGGTTTACTTTCTTCTCTATTTCCCTAACCATATTTCCTACTGCTTTTTTATGCTGATTCACATTATTCATACCTTCCACGAGCGCATATTGGGATGGAGTATTTGCCGAAAGCCTTAAGCTTCCAAAGTCCTTCATTTTACTCTTTATCTCATTAGATATGTCATCCTCTTCTGGGATTATTACAAAACCTATTCTGAATCCTGTAGAGTCATAGTTCTTCGAAGCACCATTTAGTATTATGTGGGGCACGCCCTTTGCAAACTGCGAGATACTCGCAAACTTTACGCCATTATATACTATCTCATCATATACCTCATCACTTATAAGTAACAGATCATAGTCATTTGCGATGTCAACTATCCTTTTAAGTGTTTTTTTGCCTAACACAGTACCTGTTGGGTTATTTGGATTAGTTATTATAAGATACTTAATCTTAATTTTTTTCGAAGTGTGCCTCTTCAGCACAGCCTCAAGCGAATCTACATCCACACCCCAGCGCTCCTCTTCCCTATAGCATTCGAGAATTTCATTTCCTCCATATAATTTAAAGTATGAAAGATAAGGGGTAAAATAAGGTCTGAACAAAATTGATCTGTCACCTTTGTCTATCATTGTTGCATTCAGGTACATCAATGCCTCACTTACTCCCTGTGTTACCATCACATCTTCTTCTGTAAAATCAGATCTATACATTCGCTTGTATCTTTTTGCTACAGCCTCCCTCAATTCCAAAACTCCTAATGGACCTGAGTAATTTGTGCGATGCTGCCTAAGAGCGCCAATATACTCCTCTATAATATATTCCGGAGTTTTAAAATATGTCGCCGGATCCCCAATAGTAAGGTTAATTACCTTTTTACCTGACTTTATAAGATTCTTTGATAAATTATCATCTTCTTGCAGCGCAATTGTCGCATACTTGCTCAAACCAGATAACAAACTCATCAAATCATTCATAAACATGACCATAACATATATATTTATAAGAGTCATACGATATACCAAATTAGAGTGCATGATAACATGATTAATGAGTTTTATGATGTAGTTCTTGTTGATTTTAGTGGTATCTTACCATTCAAATTAGAAAAAGAAAATATTCTGACGAGACAGGAAATAGTTGCAACGGAAAACTTAAAGAAGTTCCTTCTAGATTTGGAAGCGACTTCGCAATATGAATCTGTTTACATTGGTGCAGATTTTCTCGAAGCAAAACTCTTTCATAGACTTATTATGGAAAATGGTTTATTGGAACTTCTAATTGGTACACCCATTACTCTAATGGGGCATTTTAAAGAAAAGGAAAAAGCAGAACAATTCAGAATTTCGCTTGAAAAAGCACTAACCAAAACATTACCCGATTTTCTGCAACCAATATTGACAGAATCGATTGAAGTGAAAAAAGTGAAAAGAGAAATTATCACTACTGATGGGCAAAAACTTAGCAAATTAGGAGGTAAATAAATGGAAGAGGGTTTAATAACCAAATGGGGAAAACTGCAGGAAGTGAAAAATGCAAAAGAAGGAACGTTGCTAGCTGGAAGCGGGATGTCAAAAAATGAAGATGCGTATAGTGCTGCGAAGGAGGCTGCGCAGCAAGCTTTGCTAGGGCTAAATGGGAAAATGCCTACAATAAGCTATGTTTTCTTTTCAGGAGAATATGATCCGTATGAGTTAACAAAAGGACTGAAAGAAGTACTAAAGGATACAGAATTCATAGGAGGATTGGGTGACAGGGTAATATACGATGACCAAGTCATGGAAAATGGAGTTGTGGTGGCTAGCATCCAGTCGGAATTTTTACATGTTGGAGTAGCATCTACAGATAACGTATCAAGTAACTCTTTTGATGCAGCAAAAAAAGTTACAAAAGAAGCACTTGCAAAGTTGTCAATCGATAATTATATCGACCCGTACATGCAGGCACTCAGATTAAAAGGCGGAGATATAAGAGGGATTGTTAAAATCCCACCATACTACATTCACGTATTCGTAAACGGGTTTAAACTTCCAAAAATGGGGGAAGAAAACAAAATAATTCTAGGCATTTCTGATGTTGTGGGCAGGCAAATTCCCATCTGGGGCGGCAGCTTTGAGACCGCGTTAGAGAAGGTATTGGGTAAATATGAAATATATTCCTTGCACTCAGGCAAAGTCCTAAAAGACGGATTGATAGTCACATTTGCTACTACCAGCATGTTATATGGCTACTCCATGGCCCACGGAGCTAAAAAGACCGGAACACTATATGTGATAGAAAAGACTTCTGCTGATGGATACATCGTTGATAGAATTTCAGGACAGACTCCCGTAGACTGGTATGTTAAACAGCTCAAAATGGACAAGAAAAAATTCATTGATAATGTGATGACACTAGGAATCACTCAAAGATGGCCTATCGGTATGGTCGACAATCTTGGAAACGTTATAGTGAGAGGTGGTGGCGTCCCAACAGGCCCTAAAGATGAAAGCTTAGCATACGTTGCCCCACTTGTTGAAGGTGCACCAATCTTCTTGATGGACGGCGACCCTAAAAACCTTTTCAGCGCTACAGATCAGATAGTCGGAGACGTCCAACAATATACGGAGGAAGACGGTAACCCTAAACTGATATTATTAACTGCCTGCCTTACAAGAAGAGGGGTAATGCAAAACCAATTTCCAGAGGATTTGAGAACTCTCAAAAAAGGATTTGGCGGTTCTCCGTTGTTAGGCTTCACTACTTCTGGTGAAATAGGATCAAGAGAAGGCGACATGGCTAACTGCCATCACCTGACCAATAACGTATTTGTATTCTATAATAAACTGCTCATAAGGAAAAGGTAGATTTATCACTATAAATGTGAAAGTATGATTTCTCAATTGAGGATAGATGAAAATTTTAAAGCATTTCAAGAAGATGTTCTTAGTGGGAAATATGCTTCCTCTTTGGAAATCCCAATTGAAATTTGGGGGAATCCCTCTTGGGAGTTGTTAAAAAAAAAGGAACTGGAAGAGTTGCTGATACCGTTCCTTAGATTTAGTCTACACCGCGCAGTTAAAACTATGCCTGTTTACAAAGGAGCATACAAAAGCATACCTAAAATCAACTCCTTTGAAGACTGGCAGCAAATTCCTATTTTGGTAAAAGACTCGACTAAGACTGGGGTTGGATTCAGAGAGAAGATAAACTCAAATCCCTATTCTTTATTACCAAATGACATAAAAACAAGCTACCAAATTTACAAATCTGGGGGTACAAAAGGCACAGCAACCCCAACATTTATAACGCCACTAGATAGGGAAATAGAAAGCACAGCATTTGCCCGAGGTTTCAGATACGCTAACTTCAAGGAGAGTGACAGAGTCCTGAGTACTTATAACCCAACCCATAAGGGTGGTGAAGAAGCAAAGGAAGCAATTCTAAAAATAGGCGCCACTTATATGCCAAGACGCCTATCTGATTCAGCAGATGATATAATAAACACAATAAAACAATATAATATAAATGCCATCATAACTTCCCAAGGGCCTATTTCATATGGCGATAAGCAAGTAAAGGGGGGCGGTACAAGTCTACTTGCACTCATTGAGGCAGGTCACGATGTTATAGAGGAGCGCATAGAGAAGATTGTTCTAGGCGGTTATACTATCATAGATGAGGTAATAAGTTGGTCACAATCATTCGAAAAGCCAATAGCCAGTATCTTAGGCTCCTCCGAAGCGATACCCCAGGCTGGCAGTACTATCTCCTCAGACACGACAAAAGATTGTAATTTCAATAATTTGCATGTATTTAACGGCCCCCATTATGTTGAGGTAGTGAAAGAGGAAGACAATGCCATAGTGCCGGTGAAAAAAGGCGAGAATGGACTGCTAATATATACGACCATTGCACGAGAAGGTACTATATACTTGAGATATGCTCCTGGAGATGAAGCTACTCTTATTAAAGACGAATCAGAATGTGGGTGTGGTCTAAAAAGTAAGGTAATATCAAATATCAGTAGGATAGATAACCTTAATGATATAATTTCAACTGGTTGTTGTATAGGGTAAATAACTCATGGGACTAAAAGGGAAATTAAGGGCAGCTTTTATCCTAATAAGGCCATATTCTCTGCCAGGAATTTTTTTACTATACTATCTTACAAAAGTCATCGTAACGAAGAATTTGGGACTAGATATTAGATTTCTTTTTGAATTCGTTCCAGTGCTTTTTGGATGGATATTTCTAACATTATTACTAGAAGCAGAACATAAGCATTCAAACAGAGAAAGAATACCATACTCCTATTCTGCAATTGCATTGATAATTACTGTCGTACTGGCAGTCTTCTTTAACGGCCTAACTCCTATAATACCATTAATATGCTTCATAGTATTTACTTTTCTATATATCAAGAAAAACTCAGTTCCAATTCTTGGTAATACTTCTTTTATTTCTCGAGGATTTGCTGAGGCGACGTTGTTCTTTTTTTCGCTATCAATACTATCTACAACATATTTACAAGCATCAAACATCATGCTTGCGCTTGCAATAGTGCTAATTACTTCAGCCAGAAACCTTATAGGTGATATCAGGGATACAAAGTTTGATGATGTAACTTTCACGGCGAGATTTGGCAATAGGCTAGGGTATGTAATTTCAATTTTTCTATACGCCGTTGGGGGGCTTGTATTGTTTATTATATCAAATGGCACGTTGGGTGTAGTCTTCCCAATAATCTTAATGATCATACTACTAGCAATTATTGATAACGGACATATGTTCCATCGTCTCTCGGTATTGCTCTCGGCTATCACAATGGCGGCATACATATTATTCATAATAGGCGATAGTAACCTACTCCTTTTGCTGAATATAATATTTTTAAGCATAATATGCAACTTGGTTTTCTATAATCTAGTCCCGCGGAAATCCAACCCCGATGACATTGCGCCAACCTTTGGCATTGCCCCTTGGTCAAGAGAGATACAACCAAATAAAAGTGCCGTTGGAAAGCATAGGCGCATCGCTAGCAATTTAAAACCTGAGAATTCCCCCAACCTCGTTGGGGGTTGAAGTCTAATCCTACAAAGATTTACATATTCTGATCACCTTCTTATGTCGATAGAACGACATTCTGGACAACTGGCCGCCTTGACCAGTTTTACCATAATAATGAGCTACGAGGAAAAGGTATAAAACGACGTCGTGCTAAAGTTTGAAATATTCACTGAAAAAGTAATTATTAATATAAACTTGAATAACATGTCCGTCCACTTAAAACTAGATGAAAGTTTCAAAGCATTTCAAGAGGATATGATTAATGAAAAATACGCCTCACCTTTGCAGATACCAATTAATATATGGCAAAACCCTTCGTGGGAATTGTTAAAAAAAGAAGAATTAGAGGAACTTCTTCTGCCTTTTCTACAATTTAGCTTACATCGCGCAATTAAAA
>DAHVVD010000061.1 GCA_027328265.1 Microcaldota archaeon | reverse complement strand
GAGAGATACTGAAGATTTACAATAAAGTAAGGCCCCTTGGCCATGACAGTGAGGTATTGAAATTTCTCAAAGGTATGAAAAACGGGGAGTGAATGGCTGGAACGGAGAATGTTGAGACACTTGGAGAGAATGTGATACCCTCAAGATATTCGCTTAGGATAGAACCTGACATGAAGACGTTTAGGTATTCTGGCGAGGTCAAGATTGAGGTCAAGATTTCTAAACCAGTTAGAGAGATATCGCTCAACTCTGACGAGCTCAAGATAAAGAGCGCGTCAGTGAGTTGCGGCGGGGAAGTGCATGATGCAGGAGTCGGCCATGACTCAAAGAGGCAGAGAATAAGTCTGCTCTTGAAAAAGAAGGTGAAGGGAAGTGCAAGCATAGATATAGGGTTCGAGGGATACAGCAACGACAAGCTCTACGGATTCTACAGAAGCAAATATTATGAAGGAAAGAAGGAGAGGCACATACTCACCTCGCAATTCGAGGCTGCAAATGCGAGGCACGCGTTCCCCTGCTTCGATGAGCCGGCATTCAAGGCTGTCTTCAATCTTTCGCTTGTAGTTGACAAAAAGCTTTCCTGCATCTCTAACATGCCTATAAAGAGCGAAACTGATCTTGGCGACAAGAAGGAAGTCACATTCATGAGCACTCCAAGGATGTCTTCATACCTCCTTTACATGGGCGTAGGCGATTTCATAAGGAAGACGAGGAAGGTGAAGAATACAGAGCTGGGGATAGTTGTTATCAAGGGAAGAGAGAAATACACAGAATTGGGGCTGGATTATGGAGCAAAGTCTCTCTCCTTCCTGGAGGAATATTTCGGGATAAGGTACCCGCTTCCGAAACTGGACCTGATTGCGATACAGGACTTCGCACCTGCAGGCATGGAGAATTGGGGGGCCATAGTCTTCAGGGAGAGTGCACTGCTTGGCGATGAGAAAAGCGCTGTCGCTACAAAACAGAGGATAGCTGAAGTCGTCGCACACGAGATAGTCCACCAGTGGTTTGGCGATCTTGTGACAATGAAATGGTGGAACGACGTCTGGCTCAATGAGAGCTTCGCAGACTACATGAGCCATAAGGTTGTCGACGGAATTTTCCCCTCTTGGAGGATAATGCTCGACTATCTCGCAGACACAGTCGGATCGGCCATGGCTGTTGACCAGCTTAACTCAACACACCCTATAAGCGTGGAAGTCAGGACACCTGGAGAGGTCGACCAGATATTCGACGAAATAAGCTACAACAAAGGAGGCTCGGTACTCAGAATGCTCGAGAGCTACGCAGGTAAGGAAACTTTCAGAAAGGGGCTCCACATCTACCTGAAGAAAAACTCGTATTCAAACGCCGTTAAGCAGGACCTCTGGAACGCGATAGGTGAGGCGGCGAGGAAGAGCAAGAGCAAGAGGAAACTCAGAATGCCTGAAGTTGCAGCGAGTTGGATAGAAAATGAGGGTTACCCTGCGATACACCTCGAAAAGAGGAATGGGGGCGTATTTCTAAGGCAGGAGAGGTTCAGGCTACTGGGAGATGGAAAAGGGAAGGATGAGAAATGGTTTATACCTGTAACTGTGGGCTATCCGCCTGGCAAGGCTGAAGAGTCATTTCTGATGAGCGAAAAGAAATACAGAATTAAACTGGACAAGAGAAGTGTGATGAAGCTCAACTACGGCCAGAACGGTTTTTACAGGAGCGTATACCATGAGGATGAGTTCGACGCTCTGGGCGAGATGATAAAGGGGAATGAGCTTGAATGGAGGGACGCATGGGGTGTTGAGAACGACCTTTACGCGCTAACCAAGAAGGGCACATATGGCCTTGAGTATTACCTCAGCTTCGTTGATAAATACTGCTTTGCGGCAAAGCATCCCCTGAATTCAAATGTACTGGCGCATCTCAGAGGCCTCTTCGGGATGTTCTATGGGGAGGGGTCAGAGGCATATGAAAGGGTTAGGAGGCTGCTCAGAGAATACAGCGTGGACATACTGAAGCAGGTGGGCTGGAAGAAGAGCGATGGCGAGGATCCCAGCACGACTAGGATAAGGGGCTCTGCGGTTATCGGATCAGGAATAGCAGGAGACATGACAGCAATACACAAGGCGACAAAGATGTTCAGGAGCGGGGTAGGGATAGACCCAGATATCAAGCAGTCGATATACGGCCTTGTCGCATGGGACGGACGGCCAAGCGAATACAGGCTCTTCAGGTCGAGATATATCAAAGAAAATCTGCCGGAGGAGAAACTGAGGCTTCTCGGGACTCTTGGCACCTTCTCTGACCGGAAGATACTCAAGGAGGCGCTTGCGTTCTCACTTTCAAAGGAAGTCAGGTATCAGGATGGCTTTTTCATACCGGCTGTTGCGGCAAGAAACCCAGCTGGGAAAGAAATTATCTGGAGCTGGACAAAGAGAAACTGGCCGTTGTTGATGGGAAGGTTCAGCAGCGGAACGCACATGCTTGCAAGATACGTAGGCAATCTCGGAGTTGTCTGCAATATGAAGGAAGCTGAGGAGATAAGGAACTTCTTCGAAAACAGCAAGAACATGCGCGATGACATAAAGAGACCTGTGGCAGAGGCGCTCGAGGTAATGGAGATAAACAGGAGATTCATGGAAAGGAACATGAATCTCAAAGGGGAAGAGTAAGTGTATTTATGGAACTTCTATTCAGGTTTGACAACCCAAGGCCGCATCAGAAACTGATGATGGATGACATCTACTCCTCGCTCTCGGATGCAAGGGACATGCTTGTCAACGCACCTACTGGAGTTGGAAAGACAGACGCTGCAATAGCGGCAGCGCTCACTTTCGCAAGGAAGGAGAATATGGATGTCTTCTTCCTGACTCCGAAGATCTCGCAGCACAAGATAGCAGTTGAATCGCTTGCAGGTATAAGGAAGAAGTTCAAGGCAGAGATAAAGTTCGTAGACATAGTGGGCAAGAGGAACCTGTGCATAAACCCTAGCGTCAACGCCATAGAGGGAGAGGCTTTCTACAAGAGCTGCGAAAACCTGGTGAGCAGCAAGAAGTGCGTCTTTTACACGAACTCTAAGGAGCAATCAAACATAACAAGCGATATTGTAGAGGCGAGCCACAGAGGCCACAACGCCATTTTCGAGGAATCTTACAGGAAGGGGCTCTGCGCATACGAGGTAGCTACACATCTCGCAAAAGATGCTAACTTCATAATAGCTGATTACGCCCACATACTAAACCCGCACACTAAGCAGGCATTCCTGAAGAGAATCGCACATAGGCTCGAGAATGCTATAGTGATCTGGGATGAGGCTCACAATGTGCTGAGCGCAGCGAGCTCCTACATGAGCACCTCGATCTCGAGCAAGACCGTACTGAATGCAGCAAAGGAACTCCATTCGATAGAGAGCAGCATAGACATAGGCTACCTCGACTTCATGCTCAAGAGGATAGCTGAGAAGAGGCTGAGCAGGGAGCAGGAGGCTTTTGTCGAGAGCAATGACATACCAGCGGACTTCATGGAGAACATACCAGTAGTGGCAGAGCAGCTTGAGAAGGCTGGAATGGAGTATCTGGGAAGAAGCAAGGCGAAGAGGTCGGCACTCATGCACGTCTCCAGGTTCCTCCTCTCGCTCGCAGTGAAGGACAACTCGATGGCGAGCATAATCTCGAGGAACGGAAGCGCGGTCAAGATGGCACTCACTTGTCTTTACCCCGAGAGGTCTGTGGAGCTCTTCAGGGAACCTTACGCGAACATCTTCATGAGCGGCACCCTTCTGCCTCTGCACATGTACAGGGAATTGTTCGGGCTGCACGACGCAGAGACAAAGAACTACGCATCTAATTTTCCGAAGGCTAACAAGCTCTGCCTCGTTGATCAGGGAGTCTCGACAAAATACGAGAGCAGGTCGGAGGACGAGTACAAGAGGATAGCAAAGAGGATAGGAGGGATAAGGCTACACATGAAAGGCAATCTCGCAGTCTTTTTCCCCAGCTTCGACGTGCTCAACTCTGTCTACAGACACATGCAGACAGGAGTAGAATTCATACAGAGAAGGGAGACAATGAGCATAGGCACCGAGGGCCTGATAGAAGGCTTCAAGAAGAGCAGCGGCTCGACCCTCTTCGCGGTAATGGGAGGGAGCCTCAGCGAGGGCATAGATTATTCGAACAACGTCATCAAGGGCATAATAATAGTCGGGATACCGCTCGAGAAGCCGAACCTTGAACTCAGGGCCAAGATAGAATACATGAACAGGAAGTTCGACGGGAAGGGAAGCGACTATGCATACATAGTGCCTGGAATAATAAGGGCAGCGCAGGCCGCAGGAAGAGCGATACGCAGCGAGACCGACAGGGCATTCATAGTCTTCATGGACAAGAGATACGGCTGGAGCAGCTATAAGTCTCTGATAAACAACTTCATGGAGCTTTCGGACGAGAAGGATTGCATAGCAGGCATAGAGAGGTTTATGGAGGCCGGATATCTGCTGAAAAAGAAGGCTGAAGA
>DAHVVD010000037.1 GCA_027328265.1 Microcaldota archaeon | reverse complement strand
GCGATTGCAGCATAGCCTACAAAAAGGAAGAACCTGCCGAAGCTGGGCAGCTGCACTCCCTTGGAGATCCGCTTCCCTGCCTTGAGGGTCCTCTTTGCGAAGTTTGCACCCATCCTTGTAAGCTTGGCTGGGTTGAGTCTGCGGACGAAGTTGTAGCTTATGACTCCCATCTGGCGTGCATAAGGTATCACTCCCTTGACTTCGGGGGCCGGCTGGAGCAGGTACTTGTTGTGCCTGTTGAAGTAATTCTCAAGAGGCATGAAGAAGAGGAAGCGGGTCGCTATCACGAAGATTATGAAGACTGCGAGAGCAAGTATGTAGCCAAGGCCATTGCCTGTAGCTGCGAAAGCTGTTATCGCCACTCCTATTCCTCTCTTGACCGCGTAGTTTGCGCTGCCTGTCGAGAAGATCTCGCTTGTCACAAGGTAGAAGAGGCCTATGGACCACGAGAGGACTGACTGCTCCATTACCCTTGACATGCTCGCAGGCACGAAGACCTTCTTGAGCTTCTCCACAGTATTCATCCTATAGAGGCTGGCGAGCTCCATGTACTCCTTTGGCATTGTCTTTATCGACTCGTACACGCCGAAGATTATGTTCCAGATCATGCTCGTTACTATAAGTAGGATAACTGCGAGGTTTATCCCGAGCGCTCCTGAGACGCTAGCCACTATTATGAATATGACGAAGGGGAAGAATGCGAGGATTGGGAGGGTCTGGAGTACGTCGACAACTGGAAGAACTATCTTCTCTCCGATGTCAGAGGTCGCTGCCCAGATGCCGATGCCCAGGCTCACCAGTACTGATATGCCGAGGGCTATGAACATCCTCAGCCAGGAGAAGGATGTGTCGATTACCAGGTTTCCGACGACACTGAAAATATCCATGTTATGAAGGAGTTTTGAACTAATTTATATGTTTGGATTTTTTTGAGGCTGGATTGGGCTTGCGTTACATACATTTTTATTGATGATTAATCGAATAGGTACGATAAGATGACAAAAGCCAGAAAGGCGGACAGATCCAGTAAGGCGGTAATTAAAAAAAGAAAGAAGATCGAGAGACCCAGAAGGAAAAAATCAGTAGCTAAGATGGAGAAAAAATATGCGCCAAGGGATCTGGAGGATATTTACATTGGCGACCTGCTCTCGAAAAAGGAATCGACAGGAGGAGTGGAGGCATTTCCCCACCACATCATTTACAATTCGACAGATGAGATGAGAAGGTTCTCCTATAGATACGGATTCTCCGTAGGCAAAGAGATATACAGGAGAACAGAAGGAGCGGACTCGGATGCGCTGCTGAAAGTTCTTGAGTGCGCAGGCATAGGCAAGATACTTTACACCCCGTTTGACGATGGAGCTGTGATACGCGGCTCAGGCGCGCGGGTTAAGCACGGCGCAAGGTGCCTGCCGATGCACTCTTATGAGTCTGGGATAATTTCAGGATATCTTTCGGCGCATTCCTCAAGACCTGTCTTTACCAAAGAGACCCATTGCATCTATGCTGGAGACGGTTTCTGCCAGTTTGCAGCGCATGAATGGGAATCCGGAATCGATGAGACGCGCCCCAAGCTCTTCGAGACAATAGATGCGGTTTCATCATCGCTTAGACACATAGAAGGAAGAAAGAGTGGTGCCTATTTGCTTCTCTCGTTGGTGCCGGTAATAAAAGAGCCTATGCTCGGCGAGTCTGAGAAGCTCATGTTCCTTTTCGGGAAGAGGCTCGCTGCTGACAGGAGCCCTGAAGAGGGAATACAGGAGATATGTAAGATGTTCGGCATGGGAAGGGTGGCAGTTGCAAGGCGCGATTCAGGAATCTCTGTTAGCATACGCTACAACGGCTACAACTCCACAAGCGGCTTCCTCGGGCTTAGCACAAAGGCATTTATAGGCTTTCTCAGTAAAAGCTTTAACTCCCAAGTCAGGCTCAGGGAGTCAAGGCAGAAGAGCCATTA
Organism: Microcaldota archaeon; assembly: GCA_027328265.1. Lineage (GTDB taxonomy): Archaea > Micrarchaeota > Micrarchaeia > Micrarchaeales > CABMGC01 > JAJZIZ01. The sequence goes on along the minus strand of DAHVVD010000037.1, from coordinate 5,738 downwards.
TGCAGCTACCCTCAGCGTAACCCAAGGTGCAAACTAAAATGGGAATGGAATTTCTTGATCCTATACTCAAGGCGATACCTGGAATAAGGAAGCCGAGCACGCCACTCTCATTCAAGCAGAAGCTCAAGTGGACAGGCATGATAATGGTTGTCTACTTCCTGATGTTCAGCATACCTGCGTTCGGAGTAACTATCTCCACACTCAAGAGCCCAGTCTACCAGATAATCAATGTCATATTCGCTGCGAGACTCGGTTCGCTTGTCACTGTAGGAATAGGTCCGATAGTCCTGGCGAGCATAGTGCTGCAGCTCCTCAACGGCGCAGGAGTCATAAAGATAGACCTCAACAACCCGGAGGACAAAGGGCGTTTCCAAGGAATCCAGAAAATGGGAGCTATGGCCATAGCTGTAATCGAGGCCGTGATCTACGCCTCGACTGGCAGCGTCGCGCCGATAAGCGCTGCTTACTTCCTACCGATAGTCATCCAGTTCATAATAGGCGCAATAATAGTCATCTACCTTGACGAGATGATGGTAAAGTACGGCATAACGTCTGGAATAAACCTCTTTATAGCAGGAGGAGTAGCGTACTCGATAATCGCTGGAACTTTCACTGTGCTTGTGCCCCTTGCGGCCACAGCGATAGCTTCAGGCACCGCGACAGCCATACCTCAGGCGATACTCGCCTTCCTTCCGCTGCTCTTCACTGTCGTCGTCTTCCTTGTGAGCCTCTACGTCCTCGAGATGAAGATAGAGCTACCGCTGGTATTCAGCCAGTTCAGGGGTGTTGGCGGAAGGCTTCCAATACCCTTCCTCTACGTGAGCGTGCTTCCGGTCATACTCGCGACCTCGCTTCTCTACAGCCTTGGGGTCTGGTTCATGCCCCTGGCGCATGTCGGAGGAAGCGCAGGCACCTTCATAAAATTCCTTGCGTTCTATTCCAACCAGTCTGGCACCACAACGCTCAGCGGCGGCCTCATCTACTTAATCCAGCCCAATTTCCAGGCCTCTCCTTTCACCAGCGGCTATTCCACTTACGTATACCAGCTCACCACAGAATGGACCTATCTTTACCCGCCATTGGGCGGGGCACCTATAGAGGTGCCTGAACTGGTCCATTTCTTCATTTATCTTATAGTGATAGTCATACTTTGCATAATCTTCGGAAAGTTCTGGGTAGAGATGACAGGACAGAGCCCTAAGGCGATGGCCGAGCAGCTCCAGGACGTGGGCTGGCAGATACCCGGCTTCAGGAGGGACCCGAGAGTCATAGAGGGCATACTCAACAGCTACCTTCCAACAATAACTGTATTGGGAAGCATGTTCGTCGGTATACTCGCCGCGTTCGCAACCATTAGCGGAGCGATAGGAGGAGGAATGGGAGTACTTCTTACTGCAGGGATCATGTACGCAATATACCAGCAGCTCGAGCGCGACAACCTCATAGACAGCTATCCCGCGCTGAGCAAGTTCGTTTCAGGAAACAAGCAGTGAGACTGGAATAATTATTCACCAGTTAGTCCTAGCCTCTCTTCCTTTATGAAAGCAGCTTCAGAGTGTGGCGTCCGATCTCTCCTTTCCGGTTTGAGTTCCGGCAATTGCAATTGGGTGCAGATGGTTTCTATCAGCGCGTCTATTCTGCCGCAGTCGTCTTTTATGTCCCTGAGAAGACCGCCTTTGAGAAAATTTTTGAGCTCTGGTGGACCCATTGGATTCTTTGCTGGCCAGAGCACCTCATGATTAGTATACATGTCCCTTGAAGTTAGGAGTTCGTCAACGAAGGATCCAAGAGTTCTTGCAGGAACAGAAGCATGGGCTCTTCTGAATATGCCTATCAAGGCTTGTCTATCTAGCGTACGTAAGTCCTTCTCTTGATGCCGCTGGCTATAAGCCATAACGTCCCTCTCCCCTATCACTGTGGATTTCCTGTTATATATTACTTCTGGCTTTTTCTGGCAGTATATAAACACTTGCTTTACTTTTGCATCAACCGAACGTGATTGTGTATATCATAAGGTTTTTGTTGGCCTTGATTTCAAGGAGATTCGCACCGTGACATCCTCCCACCCGTAAACGGCGTGGGCTTTCTGCTCGGCATATGTAAAGGCTGAGACGCTAAGGAGGTTTCCGGTAAGGGCCACTTACCAAAGCAGCGAGCCGTCCAAATCCTTCCAGAGAAATCTATGCATGGCTTCCTGTCCTTTCCCAAGCCAATCAATACTCAGGCGCTGCGGCAATCAGGCGTTTCCCAAGGCCGCATCCGGCTGGGCTGGCACAGTTCCCGTGCCTGTCTGCTCCTTTTTCACAGGCACCTTCTTTGCCATCCTGCTTGTAGCTATGCTGAAGGAGATATTCGTTATGACTATCACCATGAACGAGATGTAGAATATCTGCTGCGAGTATAGGTAGCCTGTCGAGTAATATATGCTGGCCAGAACTGCCGCGCTGAGCCCCCTTGGCATGAGCGAGAAGGCGAGATCCTTGTACTTCTGCTCAGTCCTCATGAGTCCTCCTATCTCGAATTTCCTTACGAATATGAGTATTCCTGATATTGCGAGCGCGAAGAGGAAATAGTAGAGTGAGATGTAGGCTATGACCCCAAGGAGTACGAAGAAGAATGTCCTTACCAGGAATTCCATCTCCCTACCGACAGCAGTTTCCTCCTCTTCTTTTGGCCTCTCCATCTTGAAGTAGGCGTTTATGAGCCCAGAATTGCCTATTATTATCGCATATATCAGCACGGCAACCACTGCCGCGCCATTGAAGAAGTCGACAAACGCATATATGAGTATGGCGACTGCTATGGTCGCTATGTAGCCGCGGGCGTTCTTGAACAAGTCCTGCACGAAGAGCCAACCCAGTCCACCTGCGATGCCGACCATGACTGCAATGCTGATGTATGTCATAGAGTATTCTGCGTACGAGAAAAATGTGAAGCCGTTGCCTCTTATCCCCGCCAGCAGCAAATAGAAGGCGAGTATTGCGAAGACTGAGTTGAATACGGTCTCTATGAACATCATGTCGTATATCTTCTGGTTGACATCAAGCCTCTTGAGCAGCGGTATGACCATTATCGTTGAGGTCTCCCCGAGTATGGCGCCCAGAAGCGCGCCGTAGATCAGGGGCCAGTGGAAGATGAAATACATGAATCCAGAGAGGACAACGGCAGGCAGGACTGTGTCGGCAAGTGCCAGAAGGTATCCTATGTTGCCTTGCGGTGTCTTGTTGAGCTTTATTATCCTCCCGCCGTTGAACATTATCATTATCAGCGCAACGCTGCCGAAGAGCGGCGTAAGGCTCCTGAGGGTGTCTATGTACGCTCCAGGGAGCAGGTGGCTCTGCCCAAGTATTATCCCGAGGAGCATAAGTATGAGAACCTCTGGTATCCTTGTAACCTTGAAGACCACCTCGCTTATGTAGCCCAGCAGTATTATCAGCGATATGACGGTGAGAAGTAGGTCGACCTCCACACCTGAAGTTATTATTGCGGCAGACATTCGGAAATCTATCGCACAAAAAGGTTAATACTATGTATTGTGGGCATCACTGCTGCGGCTCTCCGGCCGCCTCGCGCTACTGCAGTCTTCTTCCAGATACCTTATGCCTGACGCCGTATGGTTCCTGCTCTGCGAAAATGTGCGCCAGCCTCCCTGCCGCCCTCCTCTCGAGGAGTTCGCCAAAGAGCATCGCCTCCCTCTTTGCGGCCTCGTCCCAGCTGAATCTTTCGGCGTTTTTGATGGCGTTCCCAGAGAGCCTCTTCCAGAGCCGCGCCTTGGTTAAGACCTTCCAGATCGCCTCCTCCATCATCTTTCCGTCTGTCGGCTCGATGAGGATGCCGTTGACCCCATGCTCTATCGTCTCACTGGATCCGCCGTGCATTGTCGAGACGACTGGAAGGCCGCATGCGCTGGCCTCAAGGACTGTCAACCCGAACGGCTCGATGAGGGCAGGATTGACTAAGACTCCACGGCTCAGCGCCGCCGCGCGGTAGAGAGCGCCAATGCTCTCGTTCGAGTCTATGAAGTGCACAAAGGACACGGATCCGGTGCTGCCAGTGGTTCTTACCTCCTCCCGCATGCGTTCGTATATCTCGATCTCGTCACTGCTCGCGCTACCCCGCATGCCTGTCAGCACAATCAGGTTGGCTGCATTCCTCAGCTTGCTGCTCCTGCAGAAGACCTCGACGAGCTTGTTGAGGTTCTTCCTCCTGTCCATCCTGGAAACGGCAAGCACCATCGGTTTTTTCGGCTTATCAAGGCCCTTTGTGACGGTCTCGAATACGCCTGCCATGCGCGGTTCCACGCCTCCGGCAGCATGGAAGAGAATGTGGTCAATGCCAGGCCTTACTACGTGCACCTTCTCCCTGTCTATCCTGTATCCTGCATACTGCTTCTCAAGCTCCTCTCTTGTGCTCACTATCACAGCATCGCACTTGTCCAGCGCCTCCTGTTCGGCGGCTATCCTTTTCGGAAAATTGAATTTTTTGTATGCCTTGGTCTCCTTCCCATTGCCTATTCCCAGCTTTTCCTTCTTAGGAATCCCTAGGGAATGTCCCGTAAACGCGAATACTGCTCCTGTCTTCCTTGCTATTGCCGCTCCTGCAAGTCCTGCATCTGCATAGTTTGCATGCACGATGTCTGGCATCTCCCCCTCACTCTCGCAATATATAATAACATTCTTCACGTATTCCTGCAGGTAGGGCCAGAGAGTCGTCTTCTTGAGATATCTTTGCGGCCCGCAGTCTATCCTGACTATCTTGAGCTTCCTGTTGATGTACTCGGAGCGCCTCGAATATCCCGGATAATGCCTGTCAACTATCCTTCTTGTGACGAGATCCACTTGGCTTATCTGTGGAAGCCTTGAAAGGGCCCTGGCCAGTTCCATCACGTACACCACCTGGCCTCCGGTGTCCTCATCCCTTCCAATATCTGTGTATCTGCTGTCAACCAGGCCGTGAATTGAATGGATCTGTATCTTCAGTCCTGGCCGTCCTGTCCTGGAGAAAATTCCGAAATATATGGCACCCTCCAAAACCCCGCATACGTCGTTCCCCTTGCAGCAGTCGTAGTTGCCCGAGGGGAAGTAGAGTGTCGGCAACGTTGCCTTCTTCCCTGCTTTTTTCAGTATCTTGTACTTGAGTTTCTCCGAGGCGTTGTTCACGACCACCGAGCCGATACGGCTGGTGAGGACGTCAAAGTCGTTCTCGCTGTCCCCTGCAAAAATGGTGCGGCGCGTGTCAACCTTGAGACGCCGCCTCAGCCATCTAACAGCCTTCCTCTTCGATGCACCATCAGGCAGTATGTCCAGGAGCAGACGCCTCTCCTTACCTGTGCTCACCACGAGTGTGTATCCTGCCCCGAGCTTCCTGATCTTCTCCTTCAGGTCCCTCAACGCCTCTGTCTTCCTTGAGGGCAGGATATAGAAACTTCTCTTGAATCTGGAGCTGTTGGACCTGTTCTGATGCGAAATGCCTCTTATCGTCGGTGCAAGGCGCATTATCCCTTCAGAAGTGGCGCTTGTCCAAGATCTGCCTAGGAACCTCCGCCATTCCTTGGATCTAACCCATCTCCCTCCTGCCTTCCTGTATATAGAAGTGCCTACGTCGGTTATCATATAAGCCGGTTTAGGCAATGAGTATTTCCTTATCGACTCAAGCGCCATCCGCAGGTTCCTTCCGGTGGCATAGCAGAGGCTGACGTTGACGTTCTTCAGGAGCATCTGCTTGAGCCTTCCCATACA
>DAHVVD010000035.1 GCA_027328265.1 Microcaldota archaeon | reverse complement strand
ATCTCATACTTCTTGCTGAAGGAGGAGATGGGCCCAAAGAGAGTGGCTGGAATAGCCCTGGTCTTCATAGGAATAGCGCTCGTCGCTCTCAGCTACTAGTGGTTTGATGAAAGAGAACGCAAAACTAATGTTCATCATAATCCTACTCTTCAGCACCTTCCTTGGTAGTATCGGCCAGCTCCTCTTTAAGTTGGGCCTTACTCCAACAACCATACTCATATACCTCATATTGGGCTTTCTCGCATACGCGCTCTCGACTGTGCTCTATCTTTACGCGCTTGGAAGGATGCACCTGAGCTGGGCGTATGGCATGGGCGGACTGAGCTACGTCTTCGCGAGCATACTAGCGCTCTTGATTTTGGGGGAGCAGATCTCGCCACTTAGATGGGTAGGCATACTCGTCATAGCAATAGGTGCCGCGCTTGTGGGGCTGAGTTGAAATCCAATAACCTGGGCATTTATACAACCAGATCCAGAATAAGAGGTTAAAACAACAAACTACTTAACCACTTTGATCTCTGTAGGTTCATTGTGCTTTGAGTTTAGGTACTTTATCAATTCGTCGTATATCTCTGTCTTAAGCCTGGCCCTCTGGCCTTCTTCCAACTTGAGCCTCATGGTAATAACGTAGAGGTTGTCGTGCAACGACTCTATGTCTATCGAGTAGTCGCTGATTTTCTGGACCTTCATCACCTTTCTGACTCTCTTCGCGAGTTCGTCAAATTCTATCGTTATTGCAACATCGAACTGGAGCCTTGTCCTGTGTTCCTCAGCGTGCCTGTAGTTTATGACCATGGCCTGCGCGACTATGCTGTTGGGCATCAGCATGAGGAGCTTCTCATCAGTATAGAACTCGGTGTAGAGTACACCTATGGTCTTTATGGTTCCTGAGAAACCTGGCACGAACCTGTCGTGAGGGTAGGTCGGCGGGTTCTGAGTATACTGCCAGGTGTGTATTATCACCCTGTCTCCTGGCTCGAAGGCCCTGCTCGAGATGAGATATATACCAGAGACGAAGTTTGAGAGTGTGGACTGCGCCGCAAGCCCAAGCACAATGCCAAGGAATCCGGCGCTGATAAGCAGGCCGGTTATGTTTATGCTGAACTCTGTGAGTAGTATCAAGATAAGGACTACGTAGGCCAGTATCCTGAAGAGGTTTCTCAGAGGCCCTGCCTCCTCCCTATCTATCCTCTTCGAGAAATAGGCATAAGCGAGCATGCCGATGAGCTCTATGCCTATCACGCCAAATAGGAGTGTTACAAGAATTCTCTGCTCGCTTGCGCCTGCTATTCCTTTGTATATAAGCAAGGCATAGACGACAAGGACGGCTATGGCAATTATTATGAAGATGTCTGCCAGCCTCCACCTCAGCGTGCCAGTTCTGTATACAGTCCTATTCTCCACAGGATCACGTCATTCTGAAATTGTAAGCTTAATATACTTTACTAAGAAAGACCGCAGAACAGAACTCCAATATCAATCAGAGTTTTTAGCCTGTAAAGCACATCAGAAGTAAATTCATTTATGCAGATACAAAATAAACTATCAAGATATAATGCGCGAATCAATTAAGTTTAAATATCTATATCTTCACTACATATGCGCTTAATGCATTAAAAATAATGCATAAAATGATGGGAAATGTTCAACAAAATGATACGCGTCTCCGAGAGAGGGGAAGCTAACGTTTTCTTGCGTATATCTTCAAACCCTCAGAAGAGAGTATACCATGGATACGCCTCCAAGGAAACCACCACTTATCTTTGTTAGGTAAATGATATGCTAGGACCACATCTAACTCTAGACCTGTACAACTGCGACGAAAAATCACTCACCTCGAAGGAGACAGTCTTCATGGTGCTCGATGAACTTCCTACGATGATAGGAATGCACAAGATAACTGCCCCTCAGATAATTCCATACGAGGGAAAGGAAGGCTCGTTCGACAAGGGCGGAATCTCTGCCTTCGTGCTGATAGCAGAGTCGCACATAACGATACACACATTCAAGGAGCAGAGACACGCCTCGATAGACATTTTTTCATGCAAGGATTTCGACGTCGAGAAAACGCTCTCTTACCTCACGCTAGTCTTCAAGCCAAAGAGCATAGAGAAGAACCTCATAATGAGGGGTAGGCACTTCTCGAAGGACGTTGGCAAGGTAAGGGTAGTCATAGCAAAACAGAGGCAAACCATAACAAAGGCATAACCTCTTATCCTTAGATAACTGCAATCAAGTGTTAGCATGGCATTCAGAATCAAGATCAAAGTTACATGCCCTAAGTGCCATGAATCCTTCGAGTACACTTTCATACCTGGTGTATCGCTGACTGCGGCGAGATTCGGACCTTATCGCTACATGAAGTGCCAGAAGTGCGAAAAGTTTGCTCTCTTCCACATTACCCAGAGCCTTGACGGTAGACTTGTACGGATATTCATGATCTCACAGGCTGTGGTAGGGATTGCGCTGGCCATGTTCGGAATAGTCCTACTTCTGCTTGCATACGGATATCCTGCTTCTTCGGCGGGACGTGTCTGGTTGCAGATTGTATCTGCGATGCTTTTTGTTGTTGCCGCAGCCATGCTCCTTCTGCTCCGCGCGTACAGGACAAGGTAAGCAGTTTTAAGCCTTTTCAGCAGATATAAAAGCACGCCCTGGTAGCTCAGTGGTAGAGCGCTTGTTTTGTAAACAAGAAGTCGAGGGTTCGATCCCCTTCCAGGGCTTCGCCTGCGTCAGTTCTGTCTTTAAGGCACGTTCAGTTAATTTTTCCTGCGTTGTCCCTTCCTATGACAAAATGCTCGCACTTCTTGCACTGCGGGTTTCCCTCGTACTGCGTCATCGAGCTGCTATCGCACTTGCACCTGCATTTGGTGCGTATCATTGCTGTCCTCGGTTTCTCCACTACTGCCAGGAAACCTTCAGGAGCCAGTTCAATCTCGTAAACATAGCAAAAAGTGCACATCTTATAAAACCTGCTCAGTTTTAACCTGCTCTGTTCAACAATAAATACTTATCTTGGCCATATACCCCTGATGAAATGTCAAAAGATGACTTTTACGGTCTTCATAAGATGAGAGGCCTTGTTTCAAGTCACTCCCTTAATGCCTCTCGTACGTCCCTCCATGCGTTTGCCTTGTCTACCACCTCATAGCAGAAGACATTCACGCTTTTGTTGCTGTTGTGAGTCATGGCGTTTTTTACGCTCTCCGCCAATTGGGATGCGGAAACTTCCCTGGTTGCATATAGGCTGCCTCCAACTACACTGATTAACTCAACCATTTTCCTGTCTTTCATAGTTAATAGCATGTCCCTCCTAATTATACTGTCAACTTGCCATCGGTTCAGGTGGGAGTCCCACTGGTAAATCATCGGGCTCAATATGTTTGCCGGATTCCTTCTGAGCCAAGACGGCCAATTGCTGTAATACCTCGGGTCGTCAGGGTCCCTGGTAACGTCATATGATATCACTAGGTCTTTCCTCTCCTGCCTGACCTTTCTGGCCAGCTCATTCAAGAAGTTGGCAATCTTTCCGTTTGTCCATTCAAGCCATAGGCCGTTGTATCTGCCGCCCTCTAGTACATCGCCTGGCCATTTTATCCCGGCTATGTCATTCTCAGCCATAAAGCGCTGTTTATCCCCCAGTTTGTCTCCTGGCCCCTTTCTATCCGAGTAGGAAATATGGTCAATGGGCAATTCGATATCAAGGTTAATACCCTGTATCCTGTACTCCCTCACCAAGTGGGCTATGGCCTCAATCTGGAAGGTCCTTGCCCCAGGGTTGAGGAAGTCCATGAAGTTCGAGTGGCGCCCGTAAGCAGAGACTGCAAACCACTCTGGATGCTTCCTACGCAATTCCTCATTGCCTACGAAGAGCATTATCCACGGCCAGACACGGATGCCGCGCCTCTCAGCTCTGTCTATCAACTCTTTGAGAGGGTCTTTGCCTGGGCCAACCCTGCTGAAGATATCAGGATTCTCTGTGATCATGCCATTCCTGTAGTTTGCAAGCCCACTCGATGTGATCACCTCAGGGAGGATTATGTTGAATCCAGCATAAGCCGTATTGTCAAGAGCCTTGTCGAACCCTATTCCACTGTTATATTTGTCAAAGTCATCGAAATACATGAAAATCCCCTTCCTTTGCCTCGTGTTCTGATTGCCCCTATGTATATTTTCAAATACCTGTTTTCTATCAACAGCACTCTCGCGGATTGGTTGGTGCTCAGAAGTTCCCTCGCCAAGAGTCCTTCGAATACCTGATTTGTACAAGAGAGCAAATGCAGTTGCGGCTACGCCCATTAAAAGGAAATCTGCCCTCTTTATTCTAATTGCGGCAGCTTCCCTCCTATCCTCAACCGCCACCGCATGCGTCCTTGCAGTTTCTCCCTGCCCTGTTATTGGCTTATTCATTCCAAGCCCTTAAAAGTGAATATTCCCAACTAGCGGTTCAAGATATGTGACATCCTCCCACCCGTAAACGGCGTGGGCTTCCAATGGTGGTTTTTGATTGGTCATCGTGAAACACCAAATGTAGTTCCTCGTTCTTCGACGACTGCCTTCATGTGTGAAGGTCTTACACCGTCTCCAGAGGCGTGACTTCCCGATTGTCCCTCGGTAGCTTTGACAGCGGAGCTGTCAAAA
>DAHVVD010000057.1 GCA_027328265.1 Microcaldota archaeon | reverse complement strand
GGTAGAGGGGCGGACCTGTGCATATGATTCTAAGATTCTTTTAGTGTGTTTTGTCTGTTTTTATCTTCTTTTTCTTTCGCCGCACTCCCTTTTAGGATTTTATCGTTGCGGCTCCTTTTTTCTTTTATTCTTCTTCTTTTTTGTTTTATTATTCCTTTTCATCTCCCACTTCTTTTCCAAAATTTATGCAGTCTATTTTGTTTTGTGTCAGTTCCTTCGCTGTCTCTTCCACTTTCTTGTCGTTTACCGCTATTGTCAGCTCTGTCTTGTATCTCCTGCCCTTCTCCAGGCTCCTCTCTGTGTGCTTCTTCTCTGCATCAGTCTGTATCTCGTATATCCTTATTGCCTTGTAGTCCCACCATCCTTTGATTTTCTTGTCAGGCTGGATCTCCCCGGCTTTGCATTAGTAAGTGATGTTGCATTTTTAATTGGGAAAAACACCGCATCCTGCACTTTTAATCCCTAACTCGCATTTTTATTCTGCATCTTTAATGCTTATTCGTGCAAAGCCGTGAGGGGGCATAACCTCGAATCCCTGCGCCCGAAGCAGGGATTGAACCTGCGACCTCATGGTTAACAGCCACGCGCTCTACCACTGAGCTATTCGGGCAAATTGTAGCATCATTTAGATACGAAAAGCTATTTATTCCTAGATTAGTGGGCAACTAGCTTATAGAGATAGCCTAGAAGCGACATGAAGGCGTACGCAGGCTCGTATATCACAGGCGAGAGGCCTATCCCGTTGCCCACGGCCTCATAGTCGTAGAGGAGGTCCTCGTTTACTATGAAGCTTATCGGGAAGGTCTTGCTTATCTGGCGGCTTGTAGCCGAGTAGACCGTTAGGTTGAAGTTGTACACTCCTGGCTCGTTCTCGAATACCGGGTACTCGAAAGTATTCACAGTGGAATGCAGCGAGATGACTTCATCAGAGAAGTTCCATGCTGGCAGCCCGCTCGCTGTTATCGTGAAGGGATCGTCGGATATCCCTGTGTTGTTTATCGTCACAGAGATGTTTGCAGGGCTTCCCGCTCCCGATCTGACTTGAAGGGGAGATACAGTTACCGCGAAAACGTCAGGAGTGACATTTACATAGCCGTAGAATGTCAGGTTCCCTAGTCCTGAATAGTTCTGCACGTTTATTGACCTTATCCCAAGAGTGTATCTTCCATAGCTCGCATTCGGTGATACTGTCACCTTCATCTTCATCGGGTTCTCGTAGAGCGGAGAGGCCTGCGCCGACCATCCAGGTGGCAGGCTGACTGCCTTGAGCTCGTTCCATCCAAGGTTTACGAAATTGCCGTTCAGGCTGGTCGCGTTCGGATTTGCAAGAACGTAGAAGCTCTCTCCTGGACCTACCTTACCCAGATAGACGCTCTGGTTTGAACTGAGAGTCGCGCTTACGGGCCCGAGTATCTGGAGCGATGTTGCGCCTAGCCCTAGCATCAGCAGAAGACCAGCGAAGCAGAAGATCGCCTTTCCAAGTCGCATGATAGCAATATATTGAATAATCTTATTAATCTTGCCCTGCAGCGAAGAAAGAGGTTTATATCCTTCAGTTCGATAGTGAGACATGGCAGCCAAGCAATACGTCTGGTTTGACGGAAAGTTCATGCCATTCGAAGACGCCAAGGTTCACTTCCTAACTCACTCTCTTCAGTACGGCAGCGGGATCTTCGAAGGCATAAGGGCGTATGAGACTGGCAAAGGACCTGAGATCTTCAGGCTCGATGACCACATATCAAGGTTTCTCAGGACGGCAAAGACCTATTCCATGAACCTTGGATACGGCAAAGGCCAACTTAGAAAGGCAATCATAGATCTTGTAAGAAAAAACAAGCTTGAAAGCTGCTACATAAGGCCCTTCGCCTTCTACAATGACACGAGGATAGGCCTTGACACTGCAGGCAAGAAGATAAGCGTCGCAATAGCAGCGATTCCATTCGGGAACTATTTCGAGAACAAGGACAAGGGCATCTCGTGCAAGGTCTCATCCTGGAAGCGCATAAACTCGGAGATACTGCCTCCGCACGCGAAGGGCAGCGGCAACTACATGAACTCGATAATAGCCTCGCAGGAAGCCAAAGAAGACGGCGCTGACGAGGCCATAATGCTGACTATGGATGGATATGTAGCAGAGGGCCCAGGAGAGAACATCTTCCTAGTGAGCGAGAACAAGCTCATAACCCCATCTGGCGAGTCTGACATACTTATGGGGATAACCAGGGATTCTCTGCTGAAGATTGCGGAAAGTACTGGGATAGCGACAGAGGAGCGCGAGATACACAGGGAGGAGCTCTACACGGCAGACGAGGTCTTCTTCAGCGGCACAGCCGCAGAGCTTACGCCCATAACAAAAGTGGATGGAAGGAAAATCGGCTCGGGAAAAACAGGGCCTATAACCAAGCTGCTTTCCGGCAAATTCTCGGAAATAGTCCACGGAAAGGATGAGGAGTTTTTCTCCTGGCTGACTTACCTATAGCTACTTTGTAATAACTTCGCACGAGTCCTTCTGCACGATTACTTCCTTCTCAGCCTGCGCAACCATTCCCTTCTTTTTCTCGACTAGAACTGGGAAAAGCTCAAGCGAATCTGCAGCGACAAGGTCGTTTAGCGTCCTTTTGATTTTGAATTCGCCAAAGTTTTTCAGTTCTTTATTGAGCCATCTTAATGCAAATGGAAATGTCAGGTACTTTCTGCTTATAATCTCTGAAATCTCTCTTGACTCGTTTGACCTGAGCTGTGGATCGCTGTTCTTCTGGAAGATCTCTACGAACTCTCCCTCTGAGACCAATCCCTCTCCATCAGTGAGGAACGGCTCAATCGCAATTACCTGCCCCTCCTCAAGCTCTGTTTCATCGCCATTGTCGAAATTGGGCACGAAGACATCCGCATGGAGATCCTCCTGACTTATCCCGTGCCCTCCAAGGTTCCTTATTGGCTTG
>DAHVVD010000048.1 GCA_027328265.1 Microcaldota archaeon | reverse complement strand
AGTAGCCCTCTCTATAATGCTGATAGCGATGGTCGGCTTTCTCGACGACATAAATGTGCAGAGGGAGAAAGTGAAGAGCACTGACATGATGGACATAAGACAAGGACTTAAGCAATGGCAGAAGCCTCTTTTTACCTTGATCGGCGCGTTGCCGCTCGTGGCAATCAGCGCGGGAGTCAGCGTAATCAACCTGCCGTTTGTTGGCCTGGTGAACTTCGGTCTTATTTACCCACTAATAATACTGCCCCTCGCAGTCATCTTTGCCTCTAACGCAGTAAATCTTCTAGGCGGCTTCGACGGGCTTCAGCCAGGAATGGTGCTTATCGGAAGCTTAGGCTTGCTTATTTATTCGGTTTTGTTTGGTACTTATATGGGCGCATTCCTCTCGACGCTGCTCTTCGCGTCTGTGCTTGCTTTCCTCCCATTCAATGCCAAGAACTCGATCACAATACCAGGGGACAGTTTCACGTACGCAGTAGGTGCGACAATGGTAGCTATAATGGTGATGGGGAGTGAGGAGGCTTTCGGGCTAATAATCTTTATACCTTGGATAATTGAGTTTGTGCTCCATGCAAGGCGCAGGTTCAAGGTCACCGATTTGGGGATAAGGCAGAAGGACGGCACTCTGAAGGCCCCTTATGGCAAGAAGATATACAGCCTGACTCATCTTGTAATGAATATGAAGAAAGCTACCGAGTCAGACGTAACTATCTATCTCTGCGCGATGGAGGCGATATTTGTGGTGCTAGCCTTCGGTCTCAAGGTAGCCGGCCTCCTGTAAATGTAATTAGGGCTAGGCCTTGTAAGGAGTATGTCTTCTCTTCTGATAAGTTTCTTTCTTCCAGCGTGAGCGGCATAACGTATCGCCTTGCTTGCTATTTTGTCGGAAAGCTTCTCGAGTTCCCGCTCAAGATTAAGCACAGCGTCCTCAGTTACCTTCTCGGCGCCAGCCTCCCTCAGGAACTGCTCTACGTCGTATAAACTGAACCTCCTCTCACTCACTAAATATACCTCCAAACCGTGAAAGGAAGCTGGGATATGAAGCTTTAAAAGCCTTGCAAGGAGCTGCGAGTAGTGGCAGTTTCGTACTAAAAACAGGCACTCTAGATAGTGGTTCTTTTTGGTTTTAATGCGCTGATCCTCTGGTTAAGTATGAGGGTTATTGAGGAATTTGGACCGTATATTGACATAGAGAGGTTGCTAGCTTTTGAAAGCACAGGGAGGTCTTTTTCAGAGCTAACTCTGAGATGCATCTCTATGATTTCCAAGACTGGTTTACTGTCTAGGTGCTGCGAGTTAGTAATGATTTTTATAAGACCGGTGTCTCCTTCTTTTCCTTGTTTACTCACGAACTCTGAGTTCTTCTCGAGTATCATTTTAACTGTTTTGACCTCGCCCACCTCGCACGCCCATAAGTAAATCTGGAAAGTCCGGTCTATTTGTGGCTTATTGCTTTCTGGTTGGTTTGCTGGCATTGTTGCACATTAATGCCTGATTGCTTATGGTATTTATTGGTTTTGATTGATCATTTGTATCTCAGAATGGCGCCTATGCCCTTGAATCCCATAAGGAACTCCTTGCCGTAAGAGCTATCTCCAGAAACGAATGCTATCTCTATCCCAGCGTTTTCGGCGAGGTCTATAAGCTCCTCTGCAGCATCGGTAACAGAGACAACGGTAAGGTTTCCACCGCACTCGTGCTTTGTCTGCCTCTCCCCATTGCTCTCTAACTTCTCGAACTCTATCTCTTCAGAGGCGCACCTATACTTGACTCTTTGGAGTTCTATCAGGTCGCTGACTATCAGCGTCTCTGCCTGCTTGTTCTCGAGCACCTTCTTAGTGTTCTCGTAGCCGTAGACTGCTAGGCCTCCCCTCACCCTCTCCCTTATGAACCTGTCTATAATCTTCCTCTCCTTCGAGGCTGCCTCCTCCTTGAGCAGGTCAGCTGCCTTCTCGACCATCTCGTGGAGGCCATATTCGTCAGTATACCCTGTGTCGTAAGTGCCGAGGATCTTTATCTGGTAGTTCAACGTGTTGCCCTTGAGGAAGCCTTCTTTCGCCGGTCCAGGTCCCCCCACTATGAGTCCCTTGATCTTGAAGCTGTTCTGCATGAAGATCTCGTTTATGCTCTCGCTTATTCGCTTGATGTAGTCTCCTATGCTCTCCTCTATTGCGCGCTCGTATCTCCTCGCTGACTGCCCTCCTTTCCTTACCTTCGCATGCGCCGTGGAGTTGAGCCGCCTCATTACCTGGATGTGCGCTCCCTTTAGGAGCCCTATGGTTGCCTCCCTGCCGTCCATCACGACCATGCAGTATGTCTCCCTGTTCTCCAGGACCATCTCAAGCGGCTCTAGCATGAATGTGGAGTCGCAGCGGTAGATGTTGATGTTGAGTGGCGTAGGAGGTTCTATCGAGAAGAGCTCTATGTCTGTCTTGCTGGGGTTGTCTGATATGTTGCCGCAGAACACGACGAGGCCGTTCTTAGGAGTCTGCTTGAAGAGCCTCAGGTACTGTATTATCTTTTCTATCGCGCTCTGCACGTTTGTCCTTGTCGATTTCGACTTTATGTTGGATGACTGACTGTGCTCTTCCCTAAGCTTCGAGACCTCATCGCTTATCTGAAAGCCAGAGGGAACGTAGATGCTTATCAGCTCGGTGCCGTAGCCTCTCACTGACCTGAGCCTCTTTATCTCTCGCATTATGCTGTAGTTGCTTGTGCTCATGAACTAGCCTATCTTTCTCTTTCCGCCCATGTATGGGACAAGAACATCTGGTATGGTTATGGTGCCGTCAGCATTAGAGTAGTTTTCGACTATCGCGACGAGCATCCTTTCTGCTGCGATTGCTGTGCTATTGAGAGTGTAGGCAAACTTTCGCTCGCTGCCCTCGTCGTACCTTATGTCAAGCCTTATGCTCTGCCATTCAGCGGCACTTGAGCACGATGTAAGCTCCCTATAGCCTTCCTGGGAGGGGAAGTAGCCCTCTATGTCGACAGTCCTTGACATCTGGTGGCCTGTATCGCCGCTGCAGAGCAGCACTGCCCTGTAAGGAATGCCGAGTTTCTGCATCAGCTCCTCGGAGTTCTTGAGAAGCTCCTCGAAGTATTTGTCATCGTCTTCCTGCCTGCAGAGGATGAACTGCTCCACCTTGTCGAATTGGTGCACACGGAAGATGCCTTTGGTGTCCTTGCCGTGCGCTCCTGCCTCCCTCCTAAAGCAAGGGCTTATTCCAGTATACTTTAGGGGAAGATCTTTTGCCAAGAGGATCTCGTTTGAGTGCATTGCTGCCAGCGCGTGTTCAGAAGTACTTATCATAAAGAGATCGTCCTCCACCTTCTCGTAGTCGCTTGGAAGGGAGACGTTCTTTGCCGATGTGGCTGAGTAGAGTGCATCCTCAAAAACAGAGAGAGGTGCTACCCCTTCATAGAACTTCCTTCTCAACATGAAAGGTGGAAGAACTGGGATATAGCCTTTTTTCGAGAGCTCATCCAGAGCAAACCTAAGAAGGGACTGTTCAAGGAGCACAAGGTCTCCTTTCAGGTAGTAGAATCTTGCTCCAGCAGTCTTGCCTGCCCTCTCTATGTCGAGCATGCCTAGCTTGGTGAGTATTGCCTCGTGGTTCTCCCCTTTCTTCTTCTTGACAGTCCCCCATGTCTTAAGGATTTTATTGGATTCAGGAGGATTGCCCACTGGCACCGAAGGATGCAGCTTGTTTGGCAGCCCCATAAGCAGGCTGTTTATTTTGGCTTCGTAGTTCCCTATCTCTGCCTCCGCGTTTGTTATCTCGTCCTTAAGTTTTGCAAGGGCGCTGAGCAGTTTCTTCGTGTCCTTGCCTTCTTTCTTGAGCTTGGAGACCTCTATGCTATCCTTGTTCCTTTTCGACTGCATCTCCTGCAATGATGCCCTCAGCTGCCTCCATTTTGCGTCCAGTGTCTCTATATCTGCGATCGGATAGTTGCTCCTGCGCTTCTTGAGCGATTCCTTTATCTCCTCAAGATGCTCCCTTACATACTTTGTGTTGATCATCAGACCTCCTTCGCATGAATTTATCGGTGATAAAACATTAATAATACCTTACTGCATAAACTAAAAGATGCAGGGGTGGCAGAGCCCGGTCAAATGCGACGGGTTTAGGGCCCGT
>DAHVVD010000039.1 GCA_027328265.1 Microcaldota archaeon | reverse complement strand
TATCCGTCCAGGAGGATAGGCCAGCCTCACAAGCTTCGTATGGCCCCGTATTCCCTTCCCCGATTCATATGAAACTATTATGCCAAGCATGTCCAGGTCCGATATGTACTTTCTGTAGAGCCTCGAGCTCTTCGGCTCCTTGTGCAGCGAGTTCGCAAGCGAGACGTACCTGCTGTATATCTCGCCGCTCAGCACGAACGAGTCATCACCGTCGTCAAGGCGCTTGTACCTGCTTCCGTTTATTGTCATGAGTGCAATTGAGTAGACTATCAGCCTCTGGTGCTCAGGCAGGGTGTTTATCACCTCGTAAGCTATCTCCTCCTCAGCAAGCCTCGCCGCCTCGCTTACCTCCTTAGAGGTGATTATTTCCAGCCCCTTCTCCTCAGCCATCTCTCCGGCTTTCGTTATTATTTTAAGAGCGAGCCTCGCATCCCCGCTCTCTTTCGCAGCAAGAGCCGCAGCAAGATTTATCGAAGCTGGGTCAAGAGCCCCAGGCTTGAATCCATTTTCTACCCTCTCCTTCACTATTGCTATAAGCTCTGTGGAATTATAGGGAGGAAAGACCAGTTCGTTCTCGTAAAGCGTCGAGAGGCTCCTCGGGTCCAGCTCCTCCTTGAAGCCCACGTTGTTGGTTATGCCAACCAGCGTTATGCCCCCTGCCTTTATGTCGCTGTTCGCCCTGGTGAGAGTGTAGATTAAGTCGTCAAGGTCCTTCACCATGTCAAGCTCGTCTAGTATGACTATCAATACTTTGTTGTCCTCTTCTATCCAGTTTATTATCTTCTCATAGATGTCTATGACTCCATATCCCCGTTTTGCATACATTGGTATGTGGTCGCTGGCTATCTTGCTCAGTACCCTATACCTGGAATTGTATATTCTGCAGTTTATGTAGGAAATCTCGGCCCTTATTACAGGTAACCTCTTTATCCTCTCGATGACATATTTTATGCACGAGGTCTTTCCGGTTCCTGTCTTACCGAAAATGAAGACATTCCTCCCTCGTTCTCCGCGCAGGGAAGGCGTGAGCGAATTCTCTATGTCTATTATCTGCTTGTCCCTGAAGAGGAGATGCTGCGGTATGTAGTGTGGCGAAAGGACCTCGCGGTTAGCAAAGATCTTAGATTCCTTGAATAAACTCTCAAATCCCTTCTCCACTTATCCACCAACAAACTTCTTCACAATCCTTTGATACTCATCCTTTATATTCTGGTCTTCGAGCACAGGAACAAGTCCTTTGTCACTTAACTCATTAAATCTGGGATTAGCCTTTACAGCACCAAGAAACTCACATCCAAGACCGCCAGCCACTTCCCTGCCTCCTATTCCGTTGCCATCAGACATGTTCTCTATGACCCCCAGAACCGAAGCACCAAGTCTCCTCGCCATGCCTCCTGACCTCATGGCGTTTATTGCTGCTATGTGCTGCGGCGTGGTGACGAGCACAAAACCATCTAGGTCAAGAAGTTGTATTATCGAAAGCGGCGAATCAGAAGTACCTGGAGGAAGGTCAAGAATGAGATAATCCAGGCTGCCCCATTCTGTGTTTTCGAAGAACTCTGCCACCATCTTACCTATCATCGGGCCCCTCCAGACCAAGGGCATCTTCATATCATCCATGAACATTGCAGTCGAGAGCACCTTTATGCCGTCTTTTTCTACAGGGATGAGAGGATAATTTCCACCAAGTTTGTCTGTCATTCCCAGGAACACCGTAACGTTCGGACAGTCGACATCTGCATCAAGAAGGCCTACTTTGTAGCCCATATTCTTCAGCGTGTACGCAATGTTGACCGCCGTGG
>DAHVVD010000013.1 GCA_027328265.1 Microcaldota archaeon | reverse complement strand
CTTATCATCGCAGAGTCGATGGCATCAGGCCTGTTGGTGGAACCGACCAGGACCACGCCTTCTGATTCCTTTAGGCTGTCGAACTCCCTTAGGAACTCTGCTGTTATCTGGACATCGAGTTGAGCGCCGCTCTCCCTGCTCGGGACGAGCGAGTCCACCTCGTCTATGAAAATTATCGAGGGCGCGTTCTCCTTAGCCCTGTCGAATGTCTCGTGTATGATCTCGACTGCCTTGTCGTAGCCTTCCTTTATGACATCGGCTCCTGAGAGAGTTATCATTCTGTACTCGCCTATCTCGTTCGCGACAGCTGACATAAGCATCGTCTTACCGGTTCCAGATGGACCATAGAGGAGTATGCCACTTATCCCTTTGACATCGTAATCCTTGACAAGCTGGGGATGGAGTATGGGTACTTCGAGCGCCTCATAGAGCGCCTTCTTTGCATCTTCCAGCCCTATCACGTCGTCAACGCTGATCTTCTTCAGGTTCTCCGATTCGCCTTCCTGGTAGAGCCTCCTCTCGTAGTCGAGCTTGAATCTCGCATACTCAGCTATCCTCGAGAGAGACGTCGAGGGCTTGGTGGCCTTGACCACCTTGACGACGTCGCCCATGCTTATCTTGAGTATCTTCACGTTCTTCAGCGCTTCTTCAGCAACCTGCCTAGCAGATTCTGCGCAGACATTGGCTATGTCTGCGTTCGAGAACCTCTGGGTCATGTCTGCGAGCTTCTCGCAGTTTATGTCTGAGGCCATCGGATACTTCTTTGAGTAGTACTTGAAGACAGCTACCCTCGCAGTCCTGTCAGGGAGTGGCATGTAGATTATCTTGTCAAACCTTCCCGGCCTGAGTATGCTCGGATCGAGTAGCTGCGGGACGTTTGTTGAACCCACAACGACAACGCCCTCGAGTTTCTGAAAGCCGTCCATCTCTGCCAGAAGCATTGATAGGATCTGCTTTGAGGTATCGCTTGTCTGGGTGCCGCGTTTAGCAGCTATGCCGTCTATCTCGTCGAAGAAGAGTACTGAGGGTTGGTGCTTCTTCACCATTGCGAATATTTTCGAAAGCATCTGGATGCTCTCGCCCTCGTAGGAAGAAACTAGAGACGATGTCTTGACATAGAAGAATCTTGCCCGTATCTCATTCGAGAGGGCGCGCATGATCATAGTCTTCCCGGTTCCAGGAGGACCGAAGAGAAGTATTCCCTTAGCTGGCCTGATGTTGTATGCACCCTTTATCTCGCGGTGCTCTATAGGCTCGATGATCGCCTCGCGGAGCTCGTTTTTCGTGGATTCATAGTCGGCTATGTCGTTGAGTGTCTCATGGGTGCCTGACGTGAGCTCTTCAAATGCCTCGCCGAACTTAGCAAGGAAGTCGCGCTTCATGACGTCAAGAGTCCTGACTATATGGACATCGTTTACCTCGAGCATGAAGAGGATGAATGGAGTTATGACGAATCCGAAGATTGGAAGCGCCGATAGGGGACTTTTAGAAAGGTATTCAAGAAGAAGGAAGGCTGCGAGTATTATGAAGCAGTAGAAGCTTGACTCTGTGCCCTTGTACGGCGATCTGCTCTTTGTGAGATACGAGCTTATGCTGAAGACCACCACCAGCCAGATAACTGCCTGGAGCAGGGTTACCTCGATGTTGTAAAAGAGAGCAGAGAGCATTGCACCGATGCCCAAGTAAATCTGGCCTGCGACGCTGAAACTGAAGAATTTCTCCATAGAGGCGGAGAATGCAGGAAGGAAGGAGGCGAGCGTTGAGGCAGGCAGGGAAGGAGACATAAGAGAACGCATTGAGCTGCTGCCTACCGCGTTCATGAAACTTGAGGTAGCATAGACTATAGGCCCTTTGATCGGTATTCCAGTGACGCCTGAGAGCATTGCCACTATGAATATCGTGATTACTGCGGCTATCGAGGCGCGCTTAAGGCCGAGGAAGAGCACGCCCATGACGAATGCAGGTATCTCGATTATGTAGCCAAGCGCGGAGAAGGGAAGCGCTATGAGAGCATAGCTGAGTGTTATGGTATCTGTATGCCTGTACCCGATGAAAAGGCATGCTGCAACGAAGACGGCGTAGAACCATGCGAGGAGAGGCGCCTGGTATGCTATCATGGGAAAGGTGAAGAAGAGAAGGCCGAACAGTCCGATAAGCGGATGCAGCCTTGCGAGCACAAAAATTATTATGATGAGTGGTATGAGGATCAGGAGCGGATAGAAAGGCACTGCGAGTGCAACGCTCGCCATTGCAAATGCGGCGAGCATCGAGTCTGGGAAGTTCTTGTTATTAACGAATTCGCGGATAAGGTCCTTGAAGTAGAAAAAGGTGAGCGGTATGTATACTCTTTCCCTCTTATTGTTTTGGCTCTCTTCCTGTACCACTGCCTTGTCAGATTTGCTGAGCACTGATTTTTTCTCCAGAGCCATCCCAATCCTCGTTTAAACTCGGTCCTGATTGGAATAAAACAGATACAAATATAGATTTATGATAGAGGAAATGGATTTTGAAGTTTAGAAAGTCAGGCCTTCTCGTCTTCTTTGTTGTGCACTATTATGTATTTCTGCACTGTCTTGACTACTATGTCGATGGCGCGGTGTATGTCTGCCTCTGTCTTAGAGCCTGTGCAGATCACCTTGCCATTCTTGAATAGAAGGAGTGCTGTCTTTGGATCGTGTATCTTGTAGATTGCACCTGGAAACTGCTCCGGTTCGTAGTCGACGTCAGGGGAGGCCTTTGCAATGGCGTAGAGGTCGAGTTCGACACCCAGGTCGGCGCTGGCGACTATGTTCTCTATCTTGAACTGAACAGGATGGAGCAATGCTTTCTTAGTCTTCTTCTCCGCCATCTAACCACAGTTAGTATGCGATGCAGGTATTTAAATGTTTATCGCAAGAATAATAAGGGAAAAGGCAGAGTGTTTATCATGAGCTCATCGAGAGGATTATTTTCAGGAAGGACGAGGAAGCTTGCGAGGCACGTCAAGCCCTCCCAGCTTGGAATAACTAAGCTTATCAATAATTTCGGGAACGGAAGCAAGGTGGTGATAAGACCGAGGAGCACCTTCAGGAACATACCGCACCCAAGATACAGGGGAAGGATAGCCACTGTGATAGAGAGAAGAGGCGATTCGTACGTTGTTGAGATTAACGTCTCCAAGTCAAAGACAAGAAGGCTTATTGTGCCTCAGATGCATCTTGAGAAGGCGTAACAGGCTGCTTGCTCATTTATCTGAAGAAGGTTGATTATCTGATTTTGGTTGTGCCACTATGACATGTAATATAGAAACTACCTTAAGCTCCCCTTCTTGAAGAGGTATTTCAGATGCCGCAGAGTCATGCCCCTCATTTCGCATGCCTGTGTCCATAAATATCATGTTAGAATCTGGCCGAAGAAAACTCTTTAGGTTAGGGTCTTTTATCCTGTCTTCGCCTCGAATTTTTTTAGATTCAAGTACATTAAAACCAGAAGATTCTAGAGCGGTAGTAATTTCTTTAATGAAATATTCGTTGAAATTCAAAACAGGCGAATTTGGCGCGTGTTTTTCTATTTCTTCAGAGACAAACTTGCCAATTCTTTCTCTTTCTATTATGCCAAAGACTTTCTCTGGATTATCAAGATACAGCTCAAGCAATTTCCTTAGTTGGGGATCTACTAAGCTTGGTATTTTTTTAGCTTCTGATTCTGGGACCACACGCAACCCATCAATGCCACCGTCTTTATTTGCTGCTGGAAAACCGATTTTATGATCTTGGCGCAGCCTAATAAGAGGAACATTTGCAGATCCCTTGAGATCAAGAAAGTGTATAAACTTTCCATCATTTGTTAAGATTCTCCTGACTTCACTTAATGCTCTCCTTAGATCGTAAAGTGTATCAAATACAGAATAGCCTACAACCACATTGAATGAGCCGTCCTTGAAGGGAAGATCGTATACATTTGCTGTAATGACTTTGGAAGATGTTTTTTCCCTATTCTTTATTGAAACCTCTTCGGCTTGTTCAGTTTGTAGTGTTTGTGGTGCGTATTCAGGGACTAATGTTAAGAATTCGCCTAATCCGCTGCCTATCTCAATTATTTTATCTTTGCCATTTATGTAACGTGATAAGACACTTCTGACTATTTTTGATGTTGC
>DAHVVD010000030.1 GCA_027328265.1 Microcaldota archaeon | reverse complement strand
CTCTCATTTGGATGGACAGGTAGCATAGACTACGAGACCATAGTGGCAAGCATACTCAATGCCAAATACTACTGGAGAGAAGGCGGAAATGAGATCGACTTCCTAATCAAGAACAAGGGCATAGTGCCTGTAGAAGTCAAGGAAAAGGAAATGGTCGACAGAGGCGACTATGCAAAGATGCTTAGCTTCCTAAAAAGATTCGATATACGGGAAGGGGTTTTTGTATACGAAGGAAAAGACGGCCAGTCTAAAAGAGGCGGGAGGAAGATAAAGATGGCATATACTCCTCTGCTGCAAAGCAGCCACAAAGACCTAATCCAAGAAGAGGCATAGAAAAAATTCCATGCAACTACGGCGCAGAATATCCAGAAGTCCACGAGTTCGTATACACTATATTCGTGGGAACGCCGTTGTTGAGGTTTCCGCTGTAATCATTTGCGTTGCTGTTCAGAGGCCACCACCCCACCAGGCTGTTCAGGTTGAGCGGCACTCCTCCAATCCCCTCGTCATAGAGCGCAGTTATCTCGTTCGCTGAGAGGGATGTGTTATAGACTTGGAGGTTTGCAATTAGTCCATTAAAAGAATTACCTGCATCAGAGGCAGAACCGATATACATTGTAGAAATAGGAGCTATAGCGTTACTTCCTGGTACTGTGGCAGTTAGCATACCATCTAAATAGCACGACGGTACGCCGTTGCTTCCTAGTACAAGACCAACAAAATGCCAACCTATACCTATATTTGTATTGCAGTTAATCCATCTAACCCAACTAAACAAACCCAATAGACCATTGCCTGCTACACCTCCGTTACCAGAGCCTACCCATATACCATACCCATAAAGAGGAGTAGTAGGAGTGCCAGAATTACCTACTTCTATGAAAGCACCTTTCTCTGATAAAGAAGGAACATATACCCATTCAAATAGACTCACAGAAGCAACTGCTGTAGTGGGAAGGAGGGTCGTCACATTACTGTTCTGCCCGTTGAACTGCGCTACATACTGAGGCAGACCGTTATTGCATACGCCTTCTAAATTTATGTAGGAGGTGCTCCCCGGGCCATTCGGCCTGAGGACCTGGCAGCTCCCAGGAGGTGATTTTGGTGCTAGGTTAGCAGAATTGAATAATCCCAGCTCAAACAGTGCTCCCAAGACGACAGCAATAATGAGTATGGCCCATCCGTAGGTCATGAGGTACTCCATCGCGGACTGGGACTTTAACCTGCGTCGTTTAGAAAGAGCATCAGTCTTATCGTCGTAAAGTGCTTCGTCTCTCTTTTCCCAGAGAGAGAGAGTTCTTATTTTTCATGATGCTCAGCATTACTACCATGGATAAAGATAAAAATATTACCTAAATCTCATCGAGTCAAGGTTCATCGGTGCCCTTGTCTCTATCCTGAACCTGTTTGCCAGCGATCTCGCAAGGTCCTCGCACTTGCTCTCCTCGCCGTGCATTGTGAAGATCTTCCTTGGCATGGGCCTGAGCCTCTCCACGAAGTTCATAAGTTGATACCTGTCGCTGTGCCCCGAGAATCCTTCCATTGTCTTGACTTGCATCTGAATCTTGGTCTGCACGAGCTTGCCCTCCTCATCAGGCAGCGGCACCTCTCCCAACCCATTCTGCACCCTCCTTCCCAGAGAGCTAGCTGCATTGAAACCTACGAAGACTATCATGTTCTTAGGATCCTCTGCCATGACCTTGAAATACTCGAGGCTCGCGCCTCCATTGAGCATTCCTCCGCTTGCAAGTATCACCGCCGGGCCTTTCTCGAGGATTTCGCTCCTCTCTCCCTTTGCCACCTCGAAGATCTCGCTCTCGAAAGGAGAGTTGTTGTTGAGTATGCGCTTCCTGAGGCTCATCTTCATGTATTCCGGATAAGCGGTGTGTATTGCGCTGGCCTCTAGTATCATGCCGTCCAGAAAAATAGGAACGTTAAGCTTGTAGTTGGGATTGTTTGTTATATAGTTTTCGAGCACCAAGGAGAGCTCCTGGCTCCTACCAACTGCGAAGAGCGGGATCAGCACCTTGCCGCCGTTCTCCACAGTCCTCTTTATCGCGTCCATAAGCTCTATCTCGGACTGCTGCCTGTCCTTGCCAACATCCCTTGAGCCGCCGTATGTGCTCTCCATGAAGAGCGCATCTATCCTTGGGTACTTGGTGTCAGCCTGGTCGAAGAGACGCGTGTATCCATATTTCATGTCTCCTGTGTGTACGAGGTTGTACATTCCCTCTCCCACGTGCAGGTGGACAATGCCGCTGCCCAGTATGTGGCCTGCATTGTGGTAGGTGAGCTTTATCTCCTCAGTGACATTAGTCACCTCGCCGTAATCTCTTGTTATCATGTGGGTAAGCATGCTCTTGATATCCTTCTCGCCGTACAGCGGCGTTCCGCCGCTCTTCTGCACAAGCTTTACATAATCGTAAAGAAGAAGCGCGGCAAGATCCCTCGATGGCGGCGTGCAGTAGACCGGTCCTGTGTATCCGAACTTGTAGAGGTACGGTATGAAGCCCATGTGGTCCATGTGCGCGTGAGTCAGTATCACCGCATCAAGGTCGTTTATAGTCAGGTTCGCGCTGTCGAGGTATGGAAAAGCCTTGTTCGCCTCGCCGTTAGCAACAGCGTCAAGCCCTTTCACAGCAGGCTCTGGGCTTATTCCGCAGTCTATCAATATCTTAGAGTGGTTAGTCTCGAGCAGCATGCAGCTCCTTCCCACTTCTCTGAACCCTCCAAGCGAAGTGGCCTTGAACCATTCACTCCTAGTCACATTCTGGTTTATCCTCCTTCCAATCGTTGTTAGGAACTTCTTCCTGAAATCTGCCTCGCGGTGCAGCAGTTGCCTCACCCCGTTTATGACATCGCTGTTCATTGTCGGCGTCCTGAGGACTCGGGGCACCCACCCTGTCTCGTTGATTATCCTTATCAGCGTGCTTCCGCCTTTGCCGATGACTAGGCCAGGCTTCATCGCCTCTATGTAGACCTGTGAGAATTCCTTCTCGAACCTGACCTTCTCCTCATCTATACCTGCCTCAGGAGGCACTATCTCGGCAATTTTCTTAAGCGCTTCCTCCTCTCCCATAAGCCCTGAGGCTGTGCTTCTTACAATTATCCTCTTCTTGATCGTCGCTGAGATGTTCTTTATCACATTCTCGTCGTTGTAGACAAGGGCAACGTTCTTCACGTAGACTGCGATGTCTGGGCCTTCGTATTCAACCTCCATTACTCCCGCATCCTGCGGCATGAGCCCCTTCACTTTGTCCAGAAGCTCCTTGTTCTCCTTGGACTCTCCGTTCGTTTTGCTGTTCAAATCAACACGTACCTGTCTATAAACTAAACTAACCTAGAATCTAGATTCAAAAACTGGTGTCGCACTTAATCCGTTACTTGAGCATCTTGTCGATATCTTCCTTTGAGTGCTCTCTGTACCCTTTCTTCGTTATGGTGACTATCCTTATGCCGTCTCCCGTCGCCGAGTCTCGCTTCATCGCTATCTTGAGCGCCTTCGCAATGTGCTTTGCGGCGTCCTGGGTTGTCATATCCGGATTGTATACGCCTTCAAGGTAGCCGCTTGCTGCTATCGATCCGCTGCCAGTTGCAGTGAACCTCGACTCCTTTATGTTGCCTCCTACCGGGTCTATGTTGTAGATCTCAGGCTTCTCCTTGTTCAGGCCGCCCAGTATCAGTTCCACATAATATGGGTAGATCTTGTTCTCCTGGAGTATGATCGAGAGTATCGAGGTTGCTGAAGTTGGGGTCATTGGCTTTGACTCGTTCATCTTGTAGAGCTCGCTCTGAAGCTTCATTATCTTGACAAGGTACTCGGCGTCGCCGACACCTCCAGCGATTGTCATCGCCAGGTTATCGTCTATTTTGTGTATCTTTATCGCCTCGGAGCTCGAGATGTATGTGCCATAAGTGGCTCTTACGTCTACCCCCATGGCGACTCCGTCGCTGCAGACAACGCCTATGGTCGTGGTTCCGTGCTTTATGTTCTCCGCTATATTGCTTCTAGGATCCATGATATTCCTCAAGTGGGTCATTTGTTAAAGAGGAACAAAGACTCTAGCCAGGATACCGCCGAAAACCATGGCAGTAAATCCCAACCTATACTATAAGGCTACCATTACCTATAAAATACTTGCTGTCGCCTTCAGCGAGTTCCGCGTACGCGAATGTCCTGTAGAGCTTGGTTATCCTTACCTTGTGGATCTTGCCTATCCTTGCCTTTGCGTTCTTCACAAAGACAACGATGTCGTTCACTCTTCCGATGCCCTCTCCTTTAGGGCTCCTCGCGCTCAATCTCATGTCGTATGTTTCGCCTTCTACTAG
>DAHVVD010000029.1 GCA_027328265.1 Microcaldota archaeon | reverse complement strand
CGATGGGGAGCCAAGGAAGTCTCCAAGAGCCTCGAGAAGGTCGAAGGAGATGATAAATGCTATCGTCAGGCCGAGGAGCTTGAGTATCGATGCTGCGATAACGTTGGTGTAAGTCTCGCTCACTACAATGAAGAGGTTCCCTGGGCCGGTAAATGCGAGTAAGATCGAGCTGGACGCAGTGAAGAAATTGGAAAAGAGTGTAGATGCATAGTTGAATATGGTGCTGAATGTCCCTGGGGATTGGTAATTTTTGCAGTTTCCTATCTGGCCCATTAGGGAGCATATCTCCTGCTGGAGTGAAGCGGAGCCGAGGCTTGAAAGATACGTATTGCCAAGCACTGAGAATGGATAGTAGAGCGCAGGGAAAATTATGTAGAAGGAGATGAAAAGCGCGAGCATCGAGCCGCCAGCGGCGCGGGTCCATGGGAAGGAGCGCAGCAGGACACCGAGGTAAAGGAAGACGGGAAAAAGGAAATAGATCAGGTAGAAAAGGAAGATTACAGAAATCCCAAGGAAGAGTATCATGGCAAGAGGCGCAAACTCGAAAAGCAGCACGTCCCCATATATGTTGAGGCCTTCCCAGGGGCCGAATGAGAATGACGGAATGAAATCAGATGCCATGCCAGTCGTGAGTGCCGGAATGTTGAGGTTTATCTTTAAGCTGGAGATCGCAGAGTACGGCATCTGTGCAGCATATATGGAATAGATTGCGCCGATAGATGGGAGTATCTGGCTGTATATGAGCCCTGTGCATATGCCTTCGTACATGCTTATGACGCTTCCGCCAAGGTTTGGCTGGCTGGTAGAGGGCAGGTTTGACGAGGCGAGACTGGTAAAGAACTGCGCGTATTTGCCGATAGTCATGAATGAGCCAGCAAGCACTATGATTAGCACGATGTTGAAAAAGCTCTCTATGTACTCGGTCTTCGCGAATTCGGTCAGCTTGTTTATCCCGAATCCAATGCCTATGCCGTAGACTACCGAGAGGGAGACAACAACGAAGAGCACGATAAGCAGGGCTAGCGAGACTATCCCGCCGGAGAAGACCCCTTTGACAAACGCGTTGCTCACTGCTCCGTTGGCATTCTGATAGAAGCTCGAGCAGTAGGAGCCGAAACCGAACCCAGGCGTGGCTGTTTGTGCATTGGAAAAGGAGGGCAGTAGCGCTAGCGAGAGGAGGAAGATTGCGATATAAAAGATTTTGGTTCTGCTCATATGATCACTAAACCAATTTGCCAAGTCCCAGTATCCTGGTATCTCCGCCTAGCAGGCTGGAGATGTTCTTGACCCCGGAGAGGAGTATCAGTATGTTCAATACAGGCAGGAGAACAGTAGTGACGAAGACCATGCCATAGAATTTCGCCAAGTCGACAATGGATTGTATGGCGTTACCTGGATTGCAACTGAACCATGGTATCGGAGGCGATGGGAGCGAGCTTACGAATGCGCCTATGATGTCCTTTATGGCAAGAAAGGTGGCGTAACCAGGTATGCTGTAGGCTCCCGCGATCAGCGCATCAGAGAGGAAGACATTTCCTGCCGGCGGCCAGCAGCCATCTAGGTTCAGTACATATTCAAGGTTGGGCAGCACATAGAAGTTGAGCTTGGTGTCGGTGTAATCTATCACAGGAGCTGGATTTTTTATTCCGCATCCTGTAAATAGCGAGGTCAATGAACATGGCGCCTGGCCCTTGAGGGTGAATGCGGGTATCTTGCTCGCACCTATGGGACTGGACAGGGTGTTGCTCAGCGATGCATACTCGAAAAGGTTGAGTAGGGGATACAGGATAATAGCGACGATAACTATCGCTATGAGCAGGCCGCCTGCCTTGCGCGTGAAGAATGAGGCTCTCAGGATTATGCCTGCTGCAAGTATGTATGGCCAGGCGAAGAGCAGCATTATTATCACTATGAGCTGCATTATGCTGATGTAGAATGAGAGGAGGGCCTCGGCGCCCACGTAAAGCGTCATGCCCCTTATCTTGTCGTACAGGGACCAGGGCCTGTATTGGTATACTATGTAGCCTGAAGGCAACAGATTCGTGTCGGCGCATGTAGCTGGCCAGCAGAGGCTCTCAGTGGGAAGGAAGCTGTTGAGGGTTGAGGCATAGGTTTCGAATACGTTTACGGCATTTAGGCTCTCAGCCTCCTGATTGGTGAGGTTTGCTATTATGGCGTAAGTGGCGCCGAGGCCGTAGTCTATCTTCGAGGTTATGCCGCTGCCCTGGCCTACCGCGACAATATCGGCGCATATCTGGCTTGTTGGCCCTGTAGTGGCGGTGTCAAGCGAATTGCTGCTTAGGAAATTCACCATTGTGTTGGCAGAGCCTAGCTGGTTGCTGCCGCAGATGTTGGCAAGGGCGGTAGTCAGGGGCCCGTCGGCTATTATGGCACTTCCATAGACGCTGAAGATAGCCAGTATTATTATTACCACAACCACGGTGCCCAGTACCTGATAGAATTCATTTATCGCGTTGGTCTTTACCCTCTGGTTGTTAAGCAACGCTCCCAGTCCGTAGTAGATTGCTGTCAGGCCCACGGCTGCAAAGACCGCCACTATGATCACAGGCAGCCAGTTATAGAAGACTGAGACGTTCGATGTTAGCGGATAGGAAGGGTTGGAAACCGGCCCAGGAGATGTTCCTGGGAGAGGGCCCTGAGCGTTGGTGAGGATTGGCATTGACAATGAGGCAAGGATGAAAACAGAGAGGTAAAGCAGTGCTGTCTTCTCCATTTAACCTCCTCCCCAGACCGGCCCTACAGCCAGTATCTGACCTACTGTCTCAAGCCCCTTGAAAAATCCAACCGAAAAGCCCACGGTTATCGCAAGGTCAAGTGCTATCAGGAAGATGCCCTCGAAGACGAATTGCGCGGTCTGTGTGGTGTAGTTGTTCATAACGTTGGGCAGGGCTACCGCTGCGACGAAGATGTTAGCTACCATGTTTATGAAACCGCCGTTGCTCTGCATCACCGCGCCGTAAAAGTTGAGAGGCAGGTTAAGGTTGAGGCCTCCGGCTCCTGTTCCTGAACCCAGAACTACGTTTTCGGGGTTTGAGAAGAGGTTAATTAGCGGAAGCGTGTTTAGCGTATAGGTGCTGAGATAGCTCTCTGCGTATGGATTGCACGCCCCGCCGTTGGAGCAATAGGTCCAGTTGACTATGTAGTAGTTCATCGCTATCGTTACAGGGAAGACAAAATAGAAGGCTATTGCGATTGCTATGAATGCGTTGGAGGCTTCCTTCAATTTGGGGCCTGCAAAGGATATGCAGCGCATGGCTATGGCTACGGGAAGGACCAGCGTGAGTGAGAGCAGCTCTATGAAGCCGAGGCTCAGGAAGAGCAGAAATAGAAGGCCGAAGGTTGCTACTATTATCGTCTCGAAGACGAGGACCAAGATGAAACTGTAATCGTAGAATATTTCTGCAGGGCCCTCCGAATTGGATATTGAGGGAGAGATGTCGAAACCCCAGTTTATGGCTCCGAAGAGAGTGCCTGCACCTGCCGCTTTGGGCAGTTTTTGAGCCGCGCTGTTGACAACGAAGTAGAGGAGATTGCCCTCGGCAAAGAGGAAGAAGCCTTCAGATATCATTCCCGATACCAGGGCTGTGCCCTTTGAGAAGAGGAGGTTTCCGACGTAGCAGTTAGAGAACTGGAATGGATCGGTGTAAGATGTGCCGCAGGCTGGCGTGACTCCCAAGGGAGGGCCGCCTAACTTGGTAGCGCTTGAGGTTATGGCGCCCTCAACGCTGCATGCCGTGAGCGAGATTGCGAAGATCGCGGCTACGAGCACAATGCTGAAGACGCCTTGGACGTATTCATACTTGACAGAGCCCCTTATCTTCTCCCTCATGTTTACTGGAAGGATGCCGCTGAGACCGTAAGCCGCTGCGCCCACCATCATGAAGGTGAGAACGACAAGCAGAGTTATCCCTATCCAGTTGTTGTGGTTGAGGTAGGAAATGTTGGCACTGCACAGGTTTAGGAAATTGGTAGTGAGTAGGTTCCAAAACATAATTACACCAGTTTCAGCTTATTGCCAAGGCTAACGCGGATCGTGCCGCCCAGCATTTTTGCAATGTTGTCGGTTATTGTATAAGCGATCAGAAGATCCAGAATGAAGAGCACGAAGAATTGGAGATCCAAGTATAGGCTATTGTCTAGCAGGACGTTGAGCGAGGGGAAGAATGATATGGCACTCTGCCAGGGCAATGAGAATTCAGTATAGCCAGTAGAGATCCACCAATTGGCAAGCGGCTGGCAAACTAGTGCAAGGAGCAACCCTCCGGGAACGTTCCCGGTGGCTCCAAGGCCCAAGGTGGCGCCATTGCATTCGCTAGTAGCCTGGATTGTCTCAGGCGCGTTGTAGAGCTGGATGGTAGTCTGCGCAGCTGAAGGGGACGGACCAAGAGGCAGGCAGTAGTTCGTTGATAGGACTCTGCAGAAGTAATTGGATATTGGAGCATTGAAAAGTATTAGAATGGTGGGCCATACAATGGCAATGCCTATTCCGAAAGCTATCAGGGTGCCGCCTATGCCTCTGGAAAATGGGAAGGCGCGCATTATGAGGCCTGTAGGTATCAGCACTATAAGTCCCAAGCTCACCAAGTATGGAAGTATGAGCACCTGGCCCGCGAAAAAGACTTTAGCTGGAATGATTAGGAAGAGAAGCATATCTAGGAATGCAGATAGACCGAAGCCCAAATAGGTGAAAGCGACGCCATAAAGCAAATTGTCGAAGAGCTTGAAGGAGATGCCTGCCCTGAGGACAGGGAGTTCGGGGGCTATAGGAATTGGAACAGGAGGTATAGGGAATCCTTCATAATTTATTTGAATGCTCTTCAGGAAACCTATCCCTATTATCAGCGGGACTACGTTGTTTATTGCGAGGTTCACCTGGTTGTTTACTGTGCATAGGTAGCTTTCTGAGCTGGAGACAAGGTTCTGGATGTTTGATGAGTATGTTCCAGGGGTGCCGCTGCCTGTCAGCGAGATGCCTAAGCCGCTGATGAATGTTAGTATTGAAAATATGCTGCCAACCAGTATAACAGACTTTGCAACCTCCCAGTATTCCTTGCCGAGCCAGCCCCTGACCTTCGATTCAGGAATAAGCTTGCTTATCATGTAGCCTATGCCAACTACATCGAAAGAGATGATGAGCGCAAGAAGGGAGGCTGAGATTGCGTTCCTAGATATGGCAGCAGAGAGACCAAGCGCCTGGAGCGCAGAGGTACTGGCTGAGGTGCCACTTCCAAAAATCGCAGTGCATTCAGCAGTTGGTCCTTGAGGAAGTGGAGATGTTGTGGTTGAGGAGGTTGAAGTTGTAGGTGTAGAAGTTGAGGAAACTGGAAGTGGGCTTGGAGCAGGCGCTGGGGCCGGGGCTGGAGTTGGGTTAGGAGTAGGGGTTGGTGTTGGAGATGGGGTGGAAATGAATTGCGCACCGACAAAAGTGAAGGCAGATATGAGAACGAACGAAAGTAGCAGAAGCGAAATCCTGCTTCTATTTTGCATGAAGCCCATATTATGATAAACTATAATAATATAATCGCTATCTTTATCAAAGGGGAAGAAGCAGTCTAGGTGTTTTGTTCGGCGCCGCTTTAACTTTCCCTTTCGGAGTCGCCTTTTCTCCTTCTTTTTTCCCTGGCCTTTGAGGCGCGCTCCTTTTCATATGCCCTTGACTCCTCTTCTCTCGCTTTTCTATCCTCATTCCCCTCTGCCTCCTCCGCCCTTTTCCTCCTCTCCCTTGCCTCTTTCTGGTACACGCCCTTGACCTTGTTGTAGGCAAGGGCATATGATATGCCCTGCTTTAGCCCCTCTATGCTCTCGATATCAGCTTGGCTGACATGACCTTTTTCCTTGGCCTTCTCGTAGGATTTGAGGCGACTCTCTATGCCTCTTTTGTATTCTTCAGCGGCGTCTGCAAGCCTTTCGTGGAACTCCTCGGTCATGGCTTTGGCCTTCTCTCTGGCCTCTGATGCGGTCAGGTGCTCCGCTGGCTCAGTCATCTCTCCTGTCCTTGGATTGGTCTTATAGGTGCCAGGCCCGTAAAGAGCCAGGCCTTGAGCCTTGGCAGCTCCGGCACTTAGGTCGTGCAGGGCCTTGGCCACCCGCTCGTTCTTGTTGGCCCCGGTGGCTCCCGCCACAAGGTGCGCCATGCCAACCGTTGTGCCAAGTGTCACCCCTTTAACCGCATTGGACACTGCATCTGCTGATTCCTTCATGCGGTTTGTGGTGTTGGATATTGAGAATCCATACAGCGGGTTCATCAGGTTTTGTCGGATGTTGCTGTCAGGCGGGCCGTACAGTCTGTTGTGCTGTTTTGCATAGGCCCAACTGAATTGGTCGAATGAGAGCCTGGAGGCCTTCTTGATCTCTCCCAGCGACTCATCGATTGCTTTCAGGCGCTTCTGCAGGTTGCCCTTGTCCCGCATTATAATCATTCTGTCTATCTCATTCTTAGACAAAGCGAACCTTGCTTTTAGTTGATTTATCTCTCCTTGCAGAACCTCCTTCTCATTCAACATGTCTATCTTCTTGTACGAGGTAACCTCTGCTTTTTTCCTCTCCTCGGCATAGCGCTTGCCTCCTTCAGCCCAGTAGCGCGCGCTGCTGAAGAAAAAAGGAGCGGTTGCCATCTTTATGAATTTTCCGCTGGTCATTGATTGGCGATTCTTCAGCTCGGATTCGGATATGACTTCTGTGCCAGGCTTGTGGAGATCTGACCCGGAGTTATATCGGTCATACAGGAACCTTGCCTCGGCGTCTATCTTTGCAAGTTTCGCCACCCTTTTCTGGTCGCTTCCTGGCTTGAATTTTATGACGCCTATATCCCTGCCGCCGAAAGTGATCTTCTTTTTCCCGCCGAACATTGAATAGAGGTAGTTATCTGGTGATTCTTTTCCGAAGTACTTATTGACTACTTTCTTAAGCGTGGCCCTTCCCCTTGGATTCGTCGGCGTGCCCCTTATGTCCAGGAATCCTCTGAGGCTGTAGCCGCTCCTTGCCAGGTTGGACGAGCCTCCGCCTGAACCTACCCCGCCTCCGAGAAGGGAGGAGACGCCGAAGATGTTGAAGATGCTGAAGCCCCTGCTCGCGCCGGCAGCAGCTACAATGAGTATTATTATGACCATTATGGGTATGAGTGCGTTGATGTTGCCTATTGAGAGCAGTATCGAGAACAGAGTATAGACCAGGGAGAAGAGCACTCTGCCACCTATTACCCTCTATGCAGTTATGATTTAAAAGACTAGCTAATAGGGGCTGGGACGCACGTGCCAAATTTTATATATTTGAGGAGGGCAGTATACTGCGATGCCTTGGTTGTGTAACGGTAGCACAGGGGGTTGTGGACCCCCAGGACCGGGTTCGATTCCCGGCCAAGGCCTATTTTGGATTTTTTCTAGCCCCTTTTTAAGCCTGACTCCAGCCCCTTTTCAGGGGCTTAAGCATTTAAAGGGATGTCCTCTTTCGTCATTTGTCAGACTTATTTTCGGCCTTGGGATTACCTTTAAGAATCTCGATTTCCGATAGTGTACCGTGGTAAAATGGCAAAACAGTCTAAGAATCTATGGGGCGCATTCGGCCTCGAGTTCATCGGCAGCCTTATCTACCTTATTGTAGTCTTTACAGGACTGGGTGGATATGCTGGTGCGGTGTTGACCCAGGCTAATACGGCATGGGCATGGACTATACTCTTCGGAGTAGCGGCTATCGGCTCGATAACACTCTTCTTCACGAGCTTCGCTAACTTCGGCGGGATGGCAAAGACGGCGACGGCGAGCGCAATGAAGGCAGCCACTATCAGCGGCATAGCGCTTGTAGCCCTTACGGCTGGAAACTCTACCTACATGCTCGTAAGCTTGCTGGGCTTCGTCCTTGCATTCCTGGGAGCAGCTGCATCCTCGATGTAAAGGATAAGGCAGGATAAGACAAAGCTGCATTCTTCTTTCTTTTATTTTTCTCTTTCTTTCCCTTTTCTCTTCCTTTTCTTTTTCTTCTAGTCAGGTTTAATAATCTTTATTTCTTAAGGGTATTGTGATACGGTGGCTATAGGCACGAATAATGAGGCTCATATTTTGAGGGTCTTTGGGCTAGGCTTCCTAGGTAGCCTGGCATACCTGCTGATTGTTGCGCTCTCGTTCGGCGGCTCTTACCCATACGCCGCATGGGCTGGCGCATCCTGGAACATAGCCGCATATCTTGTCGCCGCAGTTGGCGCTATAGTGCTCTTTCTGCTCAGTTTTACAAACCTCTTCGGCATAAGGGAGGAGACTGTGATTCTCTCGCTCTTCATAACTGTTCTCGTCGGCGTCTCGCTCGTTGCGCTGACATTTGGCAATTATGCTATGCTGCTCGTTGTGCTGATTGGATTTGCGCTCTCTTTCGCGAGCGGAGGGATAGGACACCATGCCTACCTTAAGAGGAGGAACAGGCGAAGGGTCGCCTTTAATGCCGAGGTCAGGAAGAAGAAGTTCTTCTTCGAGTTCCTCGCGAGCATAGTCTACCTGCTAATAGCCTTCACTGCTATAGGCGGCGCCTATCTCGGCGCAGTGCTCAGCGTGGCACCGCTTGAGCCCCTCCTCTTCTCAGCGGCGATGATAGGTGCAATTGCACTCTTCTTTATAAGCTTCATAAACCTGGGGGCTTTCAGCAACATGAACAGGGGCGCGTGGCTCGTCGGTGGACTTACAGGCGTCATCCTTCTCTCAATCACACTTGGGAATAATCTTTACTTCGTCCTGAGCCTCTTCGGCTTCGCTCTTGCGATCGTAGGAAGCTGGGGCTACAGGAACTGAACTGATTACAGTAAATTACAGTAAGCTACAGGGTTTATGGGTTGGAGTCTCAGGTACACTTGGCTGTAGAGAGGGCAAAGCAGACGCTCGTCGAGAGCGGAAACTACCAGCCGCACGCCCACACCAAGAGGTGCCTGAACGCCCTCAAGGACACGCTTGTGAAGGACGAGGAGACCATAATAGAGGTGAAGCAGAGCCTCCTGAGGGACCTAGCGCCGAATAAGATAGTAGTAACGAACAAGCGGGTGATAATAGCCATGCCCTCTTTCTGGGGGCTTTATTTCGGCTTCAACCTCGGCTCGCCCTCGGAGATAAGCATCATACCGTACAACAACATAATAAGCGTTCTCAAGACAAGGGGAAGGCTGTTCTCGTCGGTGCACATACGCATACACGGCTTCGCGGACTCCAGCCAGGCAGTGAAGAAGGAGGGGGAGGTTGATGGGCTCTGGCCAGCTGACGCGCTCAAGATCTCGACCTTCATCACCGAGGTGGTGGAGAACATGGCACTTGCTGGGAGCCGCGAGGAGGTTTTTGGAAAGGTTGAGGGATCATCCCGCCAGACCACAGTCTACCAGGAGAAGAGGAGCGCGAGCGAGCTTACGCTAAAGGAGGCTTTCGATAAGGTGGAGAAAGGCGCGAAGTTCATCTGGCTAGGGCTCGAGCCCGTACAGGAAGTGGTTAATCTTCTAGGAGTCGATAAGGAGAAGGTGATTAAGGTGAGCCTCGGAGAGATGACAGATCTGAAGAGGGAGAAAGTTGCAGCTTGGAAAGGTTGCATCTTGATAAGTTATGAAGAATCTGAGGCGCTTCATCTCGCCAAGATACTTAAGAGGGACTATGGGGTAGATGTTTTTGTAATGCGCGGAGGAATAGAAGCGCTCTCAAGAAAATTCGGAGAGGAGCCTTTCTGAAAAGTCAGTTCACGTCCATTGCCTTGAGCTCTTCTGGATTCCTGATCTCTGAGATTCCCTGAAGTGCGGTGAAGGTCGCCATGGCCATGTTGTATACGCTTCTCGTCCTTCCCTTCGAAAAGGTCCATGCGTCCTTTATGCCTGCGAACTCTAGAACGGTCTTCACTGTCTTTGACGCTACTATGCCTACTCCTTTTGGCGCAGGCTTGATTATGACTTCTGCACTTCCGCATTTGGCCCTCTGGGTGAGCGGGAGGGTGTGAGGCGTTCCGCATCCGCATTCCCACGAACCGCAGCCTAGCTTAACCGAGATGACATTCCTCTTTGCTTCCCTCACGACAGTATCTATGGCTGGCTTTACCTCTGCGTCCTTTGCAGCTGCGAGTCCGACGTGGCCGTTCCTGTCTCCTACTACCGCGGTGACCCTGAATTTTTGTTTCCTGTTGTTCTTAGTCATCCTCTGCACTGAGATTATCTCGAGCACCTTGTCCTCCAGCTTTGGCAGGAGCGTGTCCACTATCTCAACTTCCTTGATGGGCTTGCCTGCCTCGAAAATCTGCTCTATGTTCCTTATCTCGCCTGACTTGACCATCTTGCCTATCTTCGTCTTAGGATTCCAAAGCAGTGCTTCGTGTATTGATGCGCTCTCTTCCAAAATATCACTCTCCCAGTATCTTCTTCTTTGTGCTCTCGAAGAGCTCTCCTAGCCCCTCTATCTTTATGCCATCCTTCTTGAATTTGGAGTATTGGCTGCCTCCGTTCTCAGACGACTTCTTTGCATACTCTGTGTTGGAATAGTTATATATCACTTCTTTTATATCGAGGTTCGCCTTCAGCTTCATGCCGCCGTCTATGCAGCCCTTTGCGAAAACGAACGGCACGGAGTTCTTCACGGGCGAGCTGAGCCCTATGTCAAGTATGTATTCCTTGCCTGGCTCCTTTGACTTGGCAGCGCTCTTCGCGAGAAGCATGCCGGTGAGATATGCCGTGGGCCTGTTGCTCCTTGACGGCCAGCCGAGCTTCTTGAGCGAGTTCGAGTCGACGTATGCTGTGACCTTGTCGCCTATCTCGGCGTAGCTTACTATCTCGCCTATTATTCTTTTGTTGCTCCTCCTCACGACTACCCTGGCTGTCCCTCCCTTCACTAGGGCGAGCCTCTTCTTGTAGTCTGTGAGCGAGTCCTTCCTCCTTCTAAAATCCCTTCCTCCGGTCATTCTCAATCACTTGTACTGCTTTGCTATCTCCTCGTTTATGGCCTTCAGCTCCTCAGGGCTTACCTTCACGCCTTCTTCTCCAAGGTGGAGCAGCAGCGAAGCCTTGTCTGGGAAGCTGTTTCCCTTTATCAGCATGTAATACTTCCTGAATGATCCCTTGTCGAGCTTCCCGGAGGACCTGAGCATTCTTAGCAGGGTTCTCTGCGACCTGACCTGCTTCTCCCATCTCCTTCCCTGGCGGGCCTTGTCTGTTCCGCGCCTTCTTCCCTGGCCCCTTCTCCTTCCCTTTGCCCGCTTCTGCTTGAGCAGCTTCGATCTCACGCCGAGGTTGTGCTTCTCCTTCAGCGCGTAGACGCTGCCGTCTTTTATGAGCCTCTTGACGTCTTCGCGCGTCATCGCCTTGGATGCCTTGTCGAGTGCAATTGGATTAATCCTCACAGCATTCTCTCCTCTGTTCATGAGTTCTGCTGCAAGCCTTCTTGTGAATTTCAATGTCATCTTCTCACCTTGTTTGCCACGTTCAATCCGAACTTCTTCGCGAGGCCCTCGAGAGCTGCCCTCTTCCTCTGCGAGAGTGAGTGGGCCATGACTACCGTGATGCCCTTCAATTTTGACGCATCAATGAGCTCCTGCTCGTTGCGCACCAGCAGGCTCCTCGTGCCATCCTGCCTAAGGTGTCTTATGGAGTCGCTGTTCTTGTAGCCTATATTAGGCACAGCACCGTATCCGCTCCTCTTGACCCGCTTCTTGTTGTCGATGCCTCGCTGCTTCCTCCATCTGTCCTTGACCCCCTTTCTGTTAGGCGCGCCGAGATTTGGCACGGCAAATGTTGGATGGCTCTTTTTCGTCATATCACTCGCTCTTTGCAAGGTATAGCCCGTCCTGGAATACCCTTGTGTCTCCTATGGAGTAGCAGGCCTTCCTGATGTTGGCAACTGTCTGGCCCACATCGTAAGCGTCAACTCCCTTCACTATCACTTCCTGCCCCTTGACCTCTACCTTGGTGTCGCCCACAGATGTCGTGGACCTTGGGACTCTCTCGCCGAAAATGTTCTTTATGCTGATTGTCTTGCCCTTGATCTCTATCGTTATCGGGAAGTGCGAGAAGAAGACTACCATCTTCTTCTCGATGCCATTCTGGACCCCAAGGTTTGCCGACTTGAGCTCTGATGCGAATGCCTGGATTGCAAGGTCAGCCTTCTTCGCCAGCTTCTTGTTCTTTGTCGGCTCCAGGGTTATCTTGCCTGGCTCAGTCTTCGCAGTGAAGAGCTTGGGGTTTATCTTCTTCGCAGTGGAGCCGAGCTTGCCCTTGATGATTATCATATCAGAGTCGATTCTTACTTCGACGCCGTTGGATACTTCTATAACGTTCATGAATATCGTTTCCTTTTCGTCAGTATACGTAGGCCAGGAGCCTTCCTCCTATCCTCTTCGCCCTCGCTTCCCTGTTTGTCATTATGCCCTGTGGCGTAGAGACTATCAAGATCCCAAAGTCTTTGCTTGGTATGTACCTAGCCTCGTACTTCTGGTACTCGTCTATGCCGACTGCGTGCCTCGGCTTTATGGCGCCTAGGTAGTTTATCTTCTTGGCCATCCTTATCTTTATCTTCTTGAACTTGCCTTCCTTGTATTCCTCGAATCCCTCTATGTAGTTGTGGGCCTTGAGAGCCTCCAGCACCGATCTTATCAGCTTTGTCGAGTCGACCGTGCACTCGTACTTGCCTAGACTTTCATAGAGCTTTATCTTGTTGAGCGCATCTGCAAAAACATCCATTTTATCACCTTAATATTTCTCGAATCCGAGGTCCCTCGCAGTCTCGCGGAAGCATCTCCTGCATATCTGGAGGCGGTAGCTCCTTATCAGGCCCCTTGCGGTGCCGCATCTCCAGCAGACCCGCTTCCCGCGGCCCTTGTATTTTTGGTCATTGCTCGTCTTCATAGGATCATCAGTCAGTTTGCGAATTTCACGCTGAAGTTCTTTTCCAGGTAGCTGATTATCTCTTCCTTCCGCACGTCCCTGTGGCCCTTTGGCACGCGGCTCCTCCGCCTCTTTCTGTTCTCGACGCGCTTTCCCTTCCTTGAGAAGGCGGCGTTGACGTTCATGCCGAGTATCCCTATCTTGGGGTCGTACTTCACTCCGGTGAAATAGATGTACTCCTTTACTCCGAAATTCACTGAGTTGTTTGAGATCGCGTTCTCTCCCAGAAGGTTGTTGTTGGCATCGAGAGCCCTCTTGAGGAAGTCGAAAGCGTCCTTCTTCCTGAGTGTAACTATTGCGCCTATCTTCTGGCCCTGCCTGAGCTTGAGCTCCGGGTCCCTCCTCTTCGAGAAGGCGTAGCCTGCATCGTGGTTGGTGAGTTTTTTGATTAGCTCGCGCGCGTTGTCAGCCAGGTCCTCGCTTCCAGAACCGGTGCCTATGTTTATGACGACCTTGTCAAGATAGACTGTGCGCATGGCGCTCTCTTCCAACTTATTCACCAACTACCATTATGTTCCTGAGGAGGGTCTCGAACTCTCCGCTGCTCCCTTCTATCTTTACGGAGGGATTTCTCTGGAGTGTGCCTTTCGTTATCTCCTTTATTGTGCCGCTCTCGGAGGCGTGCGTGCCGGTAACGACGTAGCATTTGCTTCCTTTCTCGAGCTTTATGACTTTTGATATCTTCTTCTCTGCAAGCACCACAGAGTCGTTGACCTTTGCCGAGTTGTCCGAGCCAACAGAGCTGCCATCGTGCAGCTTGAGGAAGATCTTTCCCTTCTTGCCGACGTACTTGCCTATTACCTTGAATGTTTGATTGGAGCGGTGCTTCCCCTTCGCTTTCTCTATCTCGAACCTGCCGTCCTTGCCAGAGACTATCCTGAAGCTCTCATTGGTTGGAAGTATCTCTATGAGGTCTCCGAAGCCTACCGCATACTTAGGCTCCTTGACCGTTTTCCCGTTTACCTTTATGCTTGAGCTCTTTATCGCGAATCCTGCCTCCCTCGATGTTGCGCTCATTATCTTCTCCTTGAGCACAGTCATAAGGGAGATGCTCCTCTTGCCGGTATGCCTTCCTGGCATCGGCTTGATTACATACTTAGAGGCCTTTCTGCCGATGGCCATGTACCTGCTCGAAGCGAGCCTCTTGATATGACGCTTGTTTCCCTTTCCTGCCATTTTATCATGCCTTTATCCCGAGCTTCTCCTTCCTGAACTTGTCCGAGAGGTCGAGGTCGGTGATGTAGAGCTTGCTTATCGGGATTGGGATCATGAGCTCCTTTCCCTTTGCGTTCTTCCTCGTCAGCCCCTCTATGAAAGCCTTGCTGCTCCGAAGGCTCACCTTGTTCACCTTGCCTGTCTTGCCGCTGAAGTCTCCAGCAACCACCTTCACGGTGTCGCCGCGCCTTATCTGCGCGCTCCTCCTCTTGATGCTCAGTTTTGTCTTGAGCTCCTTCGTGAGGTGAGCGTGCGCGAAGCCCTGCCTGACGTGGAGAGGCGCGTTGAAGCGCATGAATCTCTGTCTCCTTGGCTTGCTGCTGCCCATTAATGTCACACAATCCTCGA
Source organism: Microcaldota archaeon (assembly GCA_027328265.1). Taxonomy (GTDB): domain Archaea; phylum Micrarchaeota; class Micrarchaeia; order Micrarchaeales; family CABMGC01; genus JAJZIZ01. Next base: position 19,091 of record DAHVVD010000029.1, on the reverse strand, counting down.
GGCTATTCCTGCGACCTTGACGAATCTCTCCACTACCTCTCTTGCGATTGCCCCTTTTATCTCGGTGCCCACCGGAAGGTTGTCTTCGCCGACCATTATGCCTGCGTTGTCCTCGAACCTCATGCGCATGCCGTTGGCGCGCCTTATCGGAGCCTTCTGCCTTATTACGAGAACGCGCACGGGCTTCTTGAGGTATGTAGGCGAGCCCTTCCTGACGCTAGCTGAGACGAGGTCGCCGATTCCTGCAGTTGCCTGCTTTCCGTGCCTTCCGCCTCCTCCCTTTCCTATCAGATGGATCATCCTGAACTCGTAAGCTCCGCTGTTGTCCGCGCATCCCAGCACAGTTCCGGGTATAAGAGTCTTCATTACTTTTGTTGAAATGCCCTTCATCTTCTCGCCATCACTTTACTATTCCTGTTACCGCAAAGGACTTTGTCTTGCTGAGCCTGCGCGTCTCTGCTATTGTGACGACGTTGCCCTCCTTCGCAGCTATGCAGTCAGGGTTGTAGGAAGGAATCCTTGACCTCTTTCTCAGGTATCTCTCGTACTTGTTGATGTAGCGCGTGTAGTCGATCTCGACTATTGCTGTCTTCTTTGCCTTCGCGCTCACGACTCTGCCCTGGAGAGAGGTGCCTCTAACCTTCAGCCCTCCGTGTATCGGGCACTTCGGGTCCTTGCAATCGGCTTTGCTATTACCTGCCATTATTTCACATTATTTTCTCTTTCTTTTTCTCTTTCTTTTTACCTTTCTTTTCTCCTCTTGTAGTACTTCATTGCCTTTCCTGTCCGCTCGTCTGGCCTGAAGGAGATCTCCTTTCCCTCAACAACGAAGCTTCCGTCAGGCGTGTAAAACCTGAATGTTGAGGTGGACTTTATGATGCGGACCTCTCCTTTCTGCGTTGCGAGCATGAGGGTGTTCTTGGTCTCGTCCGTTACTTTTCCGCTTATGCCCTTCTGCTTTTTGTCTAAGGATCCGATGACCCTTGCCCGCAGGCCTATAAGCTCGTTTATGACGATGTTCCTGTTCGTGTAGCTCATGCTTTTCTATCGCAGATTAACTTTATATCTATAGGTATTTAGCCTTTTCTGGCTTTTCAGACCTCTCGGCAGCTTTCTAGAGCGCACTTGGCTTTTGTGAGCTTGAGCGCTGGCAAGCTATATATGCCGAATTAATGTAATAAGGCGAAGGTTATGTCGCCTTTGCACCGACTGTTGCCACTTGGACGAGCACAGATGAGCCCGATCCGGTGGTTGCGGTTGTGTACTGCACCCAGATGTAACCAGTTGTGCTGGAGCCTGCTACGGTGCCTGGTGCTGAGACTGGAAGCGTGACTGCTGCGCTGGTTCCTGAGCCAAGGTTTGCTAGTGCGGCTGTGTTTTGAGAGAAGGCCGAAATAGAGCTTGTGCTTACTACGTTGGACTCAGATGCTGTAGGAACAAAGGCAGCGTTGGCAGTCATCCATGACGAGCCTGAACTCTGGCCTATGACCACGACTAGGTTGCCTGTAGCTGCGCTGTACTGTGTCACTGAGCAGGTGTAGCCTGGTTGGGCGTTGCAGAAAGTGCCTAGTCCTCCGTTGAATGCTCCGATAAGGAAGAGTGCGGCAATAACTATGGCAATGATAAGTATCGCCCATCCGTACGTCATCAGGTACTCCAATGCGCTTTGGAGCTTAAATGCCGCCATGAGAATCCCATATATAAGAAAAGCAATCTTTAATAAGCTTTACTAATCTTGATTCCTTGTTTGGCAGGGCTGCCGCAGATTTTAAGTAAAATCATGGTGCCGAATAGCTGGATGTCCAAGAAGTTATGAATACCGTGTTAGTCACAGCTCCGTTGTTGAGGTCTCCGCTGTAGTCCTTGCCGTTGCCGTTCAGAGGCCACCATCCCACAAGCCATGGTAGTACTATCGGCGCGCCACCAATACCCTCGTCATAAAGGCTTGTTATTTCGTTTTGGGATAAAGAACTGTTGTAGATCTGCACATTTGAAATCTCTCCGGGATAAAATTGCGTAGGGCTGCCATCATCATCAGCAGCTCCTATAAACGTAGAGACCGCGGTGATTGTACCGCTGACTGAGCCGGCCGCGGCATTAGCTCCGTCGATATATATATTCATGGTGCCCCCATTATCCGTAACTGCAAAAAAGTGCCAGCCGTTCGTTACGGTTGAGGCTGCAGCAGCTGTAGCTATGGTTCCGCCATTCCAGTATACTTTAGCCGCGCCGTTAATGGCTGTATCTCCAACATAAATGACAAAGAGATTGCTATTCCATCCTCCAGAAGCAACGGAAGAAACTGCCGTAGAACCTGAAGCACCTGTAGCGTAAGCCCAGAAGCTTACCGCGAAGTTTCCAGATGTATAAGAAGAGACGCCTGAGCCGAGGTTTATGTAACTCGAGGCCCCGTTGAATTTTGCGGCATATTGCGGCAGACCATTATTGCATGTTCCTTCAGTGTTTATGTACGACGTGGTTCCTGGGCCGTTCGGTCTGTAGACCTTGCAGCTTCCAGGAGGCACTTTTGGAGCCAGGTTAGCAGAATTGAAGAATCCAAGTGTGAAGAGCGCACCCAGTACAACTGCAATTATCAGTATGGCCCATCCGTAGGTCATCAGGTACTCCATGGCGCTTTGGAGCTTGAACGCCGCCAAGTGAATCGAATATATAAGAAAAAGCTATCTTTAATAAGCTATAGTTGATGCTGCGCTGCAAGTAGCTTGTTTTGCTACTCCCAAGAGAGTTCTCCGCGGTTCTTGTACTCTGTTACCCTTGTCTCGAAGAAGTTCTTCTCCTTCCTGAGGTCTATGATCTCGCTCATCCATGGGAACGGGTTCTCGGAGTTGAAGACCTTCTTGAGTCCTATCCTCTCGAGCCTCCTGTCTGCTATGTACTCCATGTACTCCTTTATGGTCTCGGCATTCAGGCCGAGTATGCCCTTGGGCAGGGCGTCCCTCGCGTATGCTATCTCGAGGTCCACGCCCTTGAGTATCGAAGCTGTTATGGATTTCTTGAAGTCCTCTGTCCAGATCTCTGGGTTCTCCTCGACTATCTGGTTTATCAGGTCGGCGCCGAATGCCAGATGCACAGTCTCGTCGCGCAGCACGTACTGGAACTGCTCGCCTACGCCGACCATCCTGTTGCTCCTCAGGAGCGAGAGCATCATCGCGAATCCTGCGTAGAAGAAGATTCCTTCCATTATGATGTAGTAGCCCACGAGGTCGTAGACGAACGTCTGGATGTTCTCCTTCCCCACGGTGCTGAAGTTGGGATTGAGCATTGTTTTTGTCAGCTCAACCACGAAATCGTCCTTGGCCTTTATGCTAGGTACTGTATTGTACATGTTGTATATCTCGTCAGGGTCCAGGCCGAGGGAATCGCAGCAGTAGAGGAACATCTCGGTGTGGACAGCTTCTTCGTAAGCCTGCCTCAGTAAGTACTGCCTCGACTCTGGGTTTGTTATGTGCCTGTATATCGAGAGTACTATGTTGTTGGCTGTCAGGCTCTCTGCTGTGGAGAAGAAGCCAAGGTTCCAGAGTATCATCCTTCTTTCCTCGTCGCTCAGGCCTCCCTTCTTCTTCCAGAGCTCTATGTCCTGCTGCATCGGTATCTCTTCAGGCACCCAGTTGTTCGCGACTCCTGCCTTGTAATGGGTCCTGGCCCATTCGTATTTTATCGGGAGGATCTTGTTGGGGTCAATTTCAGACGCGTTAAGTATTTGCTTCATGATATCACATTTCTACTGGCATGCTTCACAGTTCTCTTCTTCTGACATCGGGTGGCCGTCAACCCCGCATGCCTTACCCTCAACAGTCTCCTGCTCAGTTGGAGCCGATGCCTCTTTCTTTATCTGCACCTGCGCCATCGAACCGGAGTCTCCAACGCTGACCATCCTGTTGTTCTCGTCGGCCTCGGACTTCTCCTGCAGCGGCGGATTGTTCCTCTGCTCGTCGTTCATCTTGGTCTCTATCACTATCTTCGCTGTCCTGTTTGTAATCTCAAGTGTGCTCTTCTCTATCACCGATGCCGCTATAGTCCTCAGGTAGTAGGTTGACTTGAGTCCCATCTTCCATGCGTACATGTATATCTCGGCGAGGCGCTTGCCGGAGTTGGTGGCGCTGAAGATGTTTAGCGATTGGCTCTGGTCTATCCACTTCGCCCTCCTCGCTGCTGAACGTATGAGCCATTCCGGTTCTATGTCGAATGCCTCCTTATACTTCTTCTTCAGCTTCTGGGGTATGTACTCAATGTTCTGGAGGTTGCCGTCTGCCTCCTTTATCTTTTCGAGCGTGGTGCGATTCCAGAGCTCAAGTGCCTTGAGGTCCTCGACGAGGTACTTGTTGACCACGGTGAATTCACCGCTCATGTTGGACTTGACGTAGATGTTCTTGTAGATCGGCTCTGTCGAAGGATAGCAGCCTGCTATGTTGGAAATCGTCGCCGTGGGGGCTATGGCCATGCAGTTCGAGTTCCTCATGCCGTACTGCTTTATCGCGTTCCTTACTATAGACCAGTCCATCCTAGATGTCCTCGGAACGTCTATCTTGATGCCTCGCTGCTGCTCAAGCATGTCAAGTGTGTCTATTGGAAGTAGGCTGCGGTCCCACTTTGAGCCCTTGAATGTCTCATAATGCCCGCGCTCCCTGGCGAGCTCAGTCGAGGCCAATATGGCATAATAGGAGATGGTTTCCATGCTCTCGTCCGCGAGCTCCACCCCCTCCTCAGAATCGAAGCTCAGCCCGAGCGCGTAGAGCGCGTCCTGCCAGCCCATTATGCCCAGACCTACCGGTCTGTGTTTCATGTTCGAGTTCTTTGCCTCTGGAGTTGGATAATAGTTTATGTCTATGACATTGTCTAGCATGCGCATCGCTGTCAGTATCGTCTCTTTCAGCAGCTCGCTGTCGAGATGGCCGTTGCGTATGTGCATCGGTATGTTTATCGAGCCGAGGTTGCAGACGGCTGTCTCGTCCTTGGCCGTGTTGAGGGTTATCTCAGTGCATAGGTTTGAGCTGTGCACCACGCCGGCGTGGTCCTGCGGAGAACGCACGTTGGCTGGATCCTTGAAGACCATCCATGGGTGGCCGGTCTCGAAGAGCGAGGTTATCATCCTCCTCCAGAGCGAGGCTGCGCGCACTGTCTTGAAGAGTGGGATCTTGCCCTCGGCAGCCATCCTCTCATACTCAAGGTACTTCTCCTCGAATTTCTTGCCGTAGGTCTGGTGAAGCTCGGGCACGTCGTTTGGAGAAAAGAGCGTCCAGTTCTCGTCGTTCATAACGCGCTTCATGAAGAGGTCAGGTATCCAGTTCGCAGTGTCCATGTCGTGAGTCCTCCTCCTCTCGTCGCCTGTGGTCTTCCTGAGGTCTATGAAGTCCTCTATGTCCATGTGCCATGTCTCTAGGTAGGCGCATGTGGCGCCGCGCCTCTTGCCTGAGCGGTTTATCGCGACTGTAGTGTCGTTGGCTATCTTAAGAAAAGGTATGACCCCCTGGCTCTCGACGTTTGTGCTCTTTATTGGCGAGCCTGTGGCCCTGATGTTGGTCCAGTCGTTGCCAAGTCCTCCTGACCACTTGGAGAGCTGGGCGTTGTCGGATATCGCCTTGAAGATGTGGGTGAGGTCGTCCTCTACTGTTGTAAGGTAGCATGAGCTTAGCTGCGGCCTGGGCGTGCCGGAATGGAATAGTGTAGGAGTGGAGGGCACGAACCTGAGCAATGACATTGCCTCGTAGAACTGCATCGCACTTGCTTCCCTGTCCTTCTCGTTAAGCGAGAGTCCCATGGCCACGCGCATCCAGAAGAACTGAGGCGTCTCGCTTGCATGATAGGATTCCTTGTCCTTTATGAAATACCTGTCGCAGAGGGTCTGGAGGCCCCTGCTGTTCATCAGGAGATCGCGGTCTATAGAGAGCGCCTTTGAGAGTTTCTCCAAGTCAAAATTGAGCATCTCCTTTGAAAGGAAGCCCTGGGCCACTGACTTCCCTATGTAAGAAACAAATGAATCGCGATAGGCCTTCTCCATGTTGCCCGAGAATCCAGGGAGGAGGGCCTCCTTGTAGAGAGACGAGAGAAAGAGCCTTGCAGTTATCGCCTCGTATGAGACCAGATCCTGCTCTATCATCGCCTTTGATGACATGATGGCCAGCTTTGAAATATCAGCCGTAGTTATCCCGTCGTAGAGCCCTAGTTCGCATTGCCTTGCCAGCATTTCTACGTCCACAACCCCCTCGAAGCCCTTGCATGCCCTCGATAGGTATGCCTTGAGTTTTGCCTCCTTGAACCGTTCTTTGCTTCCGTTCCTCTTCACTACGTTGACATTGCCGTGCTCTATTGCCTGCAGCAGTTCCTGCTGCTTCCGCTCGCGTATCTCCCTGTGCCTTTCCCTGTATAGTATGTAAGCCTTTGCGACGTCATAGAGGCCGAATTCCATGAGTGTCCTTTCGACGACGTCCTGTACCCCTTCCACGTCAGGCGCCTTATAACCTGCGTATCTGACCGCTATGTTCTTCAGCGCATGCTCGGTAAGGGCGTTGAGGTCTATGCCCAGTGAACTGCCTCTCGTGGCAACTATCGCCTTCCTTATGGCCTCGTTTATCTTCTCGGGCCTGAATTCGTCTACAGTGCCATCGCGCTTTTTCACATTTTCGAACTTGCCCCACGCCATCCAACCACACTACTACCTATACACTACTACCTATTGTGTTTTTAATATTACAGGAATACTACAGAATGTATAAAACAAAGGTTTATAAACGCCTTCTGCGCGGGCTTGGGCAATCAAGTATTTGCTTGTTTTCTTGCCATTTAAAAATATTACTTTGTTTTTGTCAGAGGAGCTGCGAGGAGAAGTTTCTGCCTTACTTTCTTGGAACTATCCTGCCGTTCTTGAGTTTGCATTCCCCTGAGAGTTTCCCTAGGGAATAGTAGATCAGGAGCAGGTTTGCAAGGGAGATTATGCCAAGGAGGAGGTACTGGTTCGAACCGACGAACGAGAGTATGCCGCTGACTCCTACCGAGTCAAATCCTATCCCGTAAAGGATGGTGCCAAGGATTGGCGCGCTGCATCCGCAGCTCGAAACAAGGCTTCCTATGAAGACGGTTACTACGCTTGCTGCCCCCTCCGACACCTCGCTCGCCATGCTTTTCAGGGAGAGATGCAGGGAGTATATGCTGATGGTGAGAAGCAGACCTGACGTGACTACGGTAAGATATATCAGGTAGATCGGCGCTGTTACGAGGGCAAGGCCGCTGCCGCTTATCCTTATGATATACATTATGAAATAGTAATATGCAATGGAGGCGGTTGCTAAGAGCACCAATGAGAATGGGGAAGAGAAGATAGATTTGAATACGAGGAACCTTCCCGGCTTCACACTGGCCTGTGGCACTTCAATACCCGCGTGCTTCCAGGCTCTGTACCGCTGAGAGCTTGCATACAGGCGCTGTGTTGCTTATGGTGCTGCAGATCATAGCAACATAGAGATCGGCAGCGGCATACTCTGTCCATGCGAACTGGTCGTTTGGATTGGAGAGCTGCTGCAAAACCTGCGCGTGCGTCATGTATCCTAGTGCATACGTCGAGTTTATCTGGGTGGTTGTGTTGCCTAAGTCGACAGCGTCTGCGCCATCGATCTGGAATGTGCCCCATATCGCGTAAGGAGTGCCTCCAAAATTCTTGTACTTGTCCCCAGTCTGAATTAGGTATGCCATAGCGTCCATGTAGGCTGTGTTTCCTGTGCTGTTAACTTCCTGTTGTATGGTCGCGACAGGCTGCAGGCTGAAGCCGCCGGTTATCGGGTCGGTGTCCTCGATCGCTATGAAGTTTATATAATTGCTGCTGTAGAAGGAGCCGAGATCCACTGCGGACTGGTTGTAATGCGCAGGAGACCAGTAGAGTGTGGGCAGATCAGCGTCGCCAAGAGAACTGTAGCCTGTGTAAAGTGTGGAAAAGTTGCCGAATCTGGAAAGTGCAAGCGCCATAGCCCATCTGTTCTCGCCGCAGAAGATGCATGTTATAGAGCCGAAGTATATGACAGAAGGCTTGCCGTTGACCATGAACGCTGGCACAGGGTTAGCCGATGCCCCAACCTGGTTCGAGAGCGAGTTGTTGAGGTACTTGAGGCCTGCTGTCTCGAAATAGGAATTTGGGGCTTTGTTTATTACTGCAAGGGAGCTGGAGTTAAGAGGCTGGTTTATTCCATTGAGTGTCCTGCCGAACGGCGCCGACTTATTGATCACAGGATCTGATGCGAGTGAGTACGGTGGCGTTATGAGGGTGCCACTGATATTGTATTTAGTAAGCGTTGTCGGAGGCGAGGTGCCGTTCAGATAGACGGTTGTGTTCACGTAAACCGTCTTAATCTTTGGGTGTATGAAAGAATAGGAAGAAATCAGAATCGCGATTATGCTGAACGCTACTGCTGCGTATGTCAATGCCTGAGCCTTCTTCGAGGCTTGTGTTTGTCTTGTTTTAGTACTTGAGGATGCCATAGGCTACACGCTGTGGAAACGGCTACACTTTTATAGTTTAGTCAATATCAATATATAAAGATTCTTAGTGATTCTGTGCAAGGTACGGCTCAGGCTTCTACAAGGCTAATGAGGATGGAGGATGCGGTTGCCTTCTCCGATGCCCACTGCCACCTAGACCTTTTCGATGACGCTGAGAAAGTCATCTATGATTCGAGAATGAGGGGAGTCGGTATAATCATAACTGCAGGCAGCAACGCGAGTAGCAATGTCAGGATGCTTGAGCTTGCGAAGGAAGGCGTATACGGGGTTGTTGGAATAAGCCCTGATTTTTCCGGATCCAATTACGAACAGATAGCAGAGCTGATGGACTTGGTGAAGATGAACAAGAACATAATCGGCATCGGGGAGATCGGGCTTGACGAGACAATACTTGAGGCGGTAGGGATGGAAAGGCAAGTCGATGCCTTCACAAAGCAGATAGCTGTGGCGAAGGAGCTGGGGTTTCCAGTTGTTGTACATGCAAGGAAGGCTATCGGGAAGGTGATGGAGATACTCGAGAAGGAAGAGGTAGAGCGCGCCGTCTTTCATTTTTTCGAGGGAGACGAGGAGATGGCAAAGCGCGCTGAAAGGAGAGGCTACATAATCTCGATGCCTCCAGGAGAATCGGGCAGGAGGAAAAGGGTTATAAAGAGCATTGAGCTTAGTAGTATAGTTGCTGAAACTGACTCGCCTGCTGTGGGCAAAACACCTGCAGATGTGGTTGACGTGGTGAATTATATTGCAACTATCAAGGGACTGAGCCTTGATGAAACGGCGGAGCGGATAACCAAAACTATTAAAGAGTACTTTTACATATGATAGCGCGGGCCCGTAGCTCAGCTTGGATAGAGCGGCAGACTTCTAATCTGATGGTCGCGGGTTCAAACGGACATTTTGGTTCTGAAAATCCCGCCGGGCCCGAGACAGTAGGTGACTAACATGGCAGAGGACAAAAAACACGAGGAGACGATAACGCAGATAAAGCAGCAGATAGAGATGCTGCTCAACGACAACAGCGTTCCAAGGAACGTGAAGACAGCGCTTGACGAGGCGAGGAAGGCGCTTGAGCAGAACGAGGGTTATTCAGTAAAGGCCTCTAATGCAATGTATAAGATAGACGAGGTAAGCAACGACATAAACCTGCCGCCCTACGCAAGGACGGTGATATGGAACCTATTAAGCCTTTTGGAATCAATAAAAGACTGATTCGTTGACAGCAAGAAAGGAAATCGAGAGGAAGCTCGACCAATTCGAATTCACGGCTTTCCAGAGAAGGGTGCTCCTGGCTTGCTATGGGATAAAGGAAGGGGAGACATTATCTTACAAGGAACTTGCCAAGAAGGCAGGCAGCCCTAAGGCATATAGGGCCGTAGGTACTGTGATGAAGAACAATCCCTTCCCGATAACTATTCCTTGCCACAGAGTGATAAAGAGCGACGGCAAAATAGGCAACTACAGTGGAACAGGAGGTGTTGAAAGGAAGAAAGAGTTGCTGTTCAAGGAAGGCGCGCTTGATAAGCAAGACTAACTACGAGGCTCCATTAGAGCTACTGTGTTTTCCAAAGATTCTTCTAAAGCTCTGATTAATCTGGCTAAGCCTATTAAAGTTGAGTGTAGGTATATCTTAAGATTAAATGATTTCAACTGCTGCTTTGCTTTTTGCCGCAGCATCGGTGGGTATATTGCACATGTCCGCACCTGACCATTGGGCTACTCTTGTAATGCTTGGCAGAGCAAACCGTTGGACTCATAATAAATTGTTCAAGAACAGCATATTAACAAGCGTTGGGCACGTAATCCTATCTGTGATATTAGGATTTGCGGTCGTGATTGTAGGCATATTTAGCTCAAAATTTGTCTTATCCGCCATTACGAAGATAATCGGCATGATAATGATAGTGGCAGGGCTTTACTATGCGGTAAAATCCTACAAGGCAGAAGAACACTGTGAAGAAGAGGGGAAGTCGCATACACATACAAAAGAAATTAGCAATTTCGCAGTGCTTGGTGCAGCATTATCTCCTGATTTGTCAATATTACCGATCTTCCTTATTGCTATTCCCATAGGCTTCAGTTTTGCTATTCAAGTAGCGATAGTTTTTGCTGTTGCTTCTGTAATGACTCTGCTTCTATTTGTCTTTGGAGGTCATTATTTAGTTGAACATTCACGATTTGCGAAGCGTTTAGAAAAGTTAGATCCAAGATACAATGATGTACTTACAGGATTAGTTATTGCTGTAGTGGGAATCTATATATTGGTTTTTGGATAAAAATAGGCAATAAATGCGACATCGGAATTAGGTAATGAGTTTGTGGATAGAACCTGAGTTTTAGAAAAAGCCGTATTTCTTCTTTGACTCAGAATCTTTGCCGCTGTCCAGCGCCTTGAATCTTTCCATAAGCTCTTTCTTTTCTCCTGAAAGGCTCTTCGGTATCTCTACCTTGATATTTACGACCTCGTCGCCTCTGGAGCTGCCCCTGAAATGTTTTATGCCGGCGCCATGCAACACCTTCTGCGTGTTTGGCTGTGTGCCTGGCTCAATTGTCACTGTCTGTTTTCCAGAAAGCGTAGGCACATCGATGTTACCACCGAGGGCTGCAGTATGGAACGGCACTGACACGTCCACGTAGATGTCATCTTCTTTCCTAGTGAAGTATCTGTGCTTCGCAATCTTCATCTCGATATAGAGGTCGCCTGAGCCGTCCTTGCCGTAATCTCCCAAGCCCTCTAGCCTTAGCCTCATTTGGTCCCTTATTCCTGCTGGGACGCTGACCTCAACTTTATCTATCCCTATGACTCCGCAGCTGCCTCCGCATGCCCTGCATTTTCTATCATATGATTTGCCCTTTCCGCCGCATCGTTGGCACGTCGTTATGGTCTGCATGCTCCCGAAGATTGTGTTTGTTATGTGTCTTACCCTGCCTGAGCCTCCGCAATCAGGGCATTTTGTTATCCTGGAGCCAGGTTCGGCGCCGCTGCCTCCGCAGCGCTCACATTTCTTGACGTGCTTGATACTGACCTCTTTCTTAGTTCCGTTTGCTGCCTCCTCAAGAGATATTTCCATACCATAAAGCAGGTCGCTTCCGCGTTCCATGCTCTGCCCGAATCCCTGACCGAAGGCGCTCCCGAAAATTCCAGAAGTATCGAAACCAAGGTTTATCCCCATCTCACGAAAGAGGTCCTCAAAATTAGTGCCGCGGAAAATATCCTCAGCAGAATATCTCTGCTGGAATCCTTCGGCGCCGTACATGTCGTAGCTCTTGCGCTTCTCGGGGTTGCTAAGGACAGCATAGGCTTCGTTAACCTTTTTGAAACGCTCCTCGGCGTCCTTATCCTTATTGCGGTCTGGGTGATATTTCAGGGCAAGATCCCTGTAGGCCTTCTTGATCTCGCCAGTAGTGGCTGCCTTCTGGACACCGAGGATTTCATAATAATCGTCAGCCATGGTGACCTACTGCTATTTTCACTTCTCGACCTTGAAGTCGGCGTTCACTGAGCCGTCGTTATTTGCACTTCCGCTAGGTCCTGGACCCTGTTCCGGGCCTTGGTTTCCTGCGGCTTCTGGACCTGCGCCTTTGTACATGCTGGAACCAATCTCCTGCAAGATTTGGTTGAGGCTATCAGACTTCTCCTTTACCTCACGCATGTCGTCCTTCTTGATGGCTTCCTGAAGATTCTTCTTTGCGTTCTCTACCTTTTCTGCTACATCCTTAGCTATCTTGTCCCCGTATTCCTTCAGGGTGTGGTCGGCAGTATAGATAAGCGCTTCTGCGTTGTTCTTAGTCTCGGCCTTCTCGAATTCCTCCTTGTCCTGAGTCGCGTACTGCTCGCTCTCCTTCATCTTCTTTTCTATCTCATCCCTGCTCATCTTCTGCGGTGCAACTATCTTCGTGCTCTGCTCCTTGCCGGTTGCCTTGTCTTTCGCGGTTACGTGGATTATGCCGTTCGCGTCTATGTCGAATGTAACTTCTATCTGCGGTACTCCGCGCGGTGCTGGAGGTATGCCAGTGAGCTGGAACCTTCCAAGCGAGATATTGTACTTCGCCATCTTGTTCTCTCCCTGGAGCACGTGTATGTCGACGGTGTTCTGGTTGTCGCTCGCTGTCGAGAAGATCTGCGACTTCTTCACCGGCACTGTCGTGTTCCTGTCTATGAGCGTCGTTGTTACGCCTCCGAGGGTTTCGAGCCCCAGTGAAAGAGGGGTCACATCGAGTAGGAGTATGTCCTTTACCTCTCCGGTGAGAACGCCTGCCTGTATTGCTGCTCCGAATGCCACAGCCTCCATCGGGTCCACTCCGCGTTCTATCTTCTTTCCGAGTAGCTGTTCGACGTATCTTTGGACTATGGGCATCCTCGTGGGCCCTCCTATGAGTATGACTTTGTCTATGTCCTTGGGATCCATCTTTGCGTCTTTAAGCGCCTGCATTACCGGCTTAGTCGTCTTCTCGACTATCTGGAGCACTATGTCCTCCAGCTTTGCCCTTGTCAGAGCATATGTGAAGTTGAATAGCTTTCCGTCCTTCACTCCGAGGAAAGGAAGGTTTATCTCGCTTGATAGTGTCGTTGAGAGCTCAATCTTCGCCTTCTCAGCAGCCTCCCTTAGTCTCTGAAGTGCCTGATTGTCCTTAGAGATATCTAGGCCTCCTTTGAGCACCTCTGCCTTGAGGAAGTCGGTTATGGCGCTGTCCATGTCAGTCCCTCCGAGCTGGGTGTCGCCGCTTGTCGATTTCACCTCGAAGACGCCGTTCCCGAATTCCATTATCGTTACGTCCAGGGTTCCTCCTCCTAGGTCGTAAACTAGTATCTTCATCTCCTTGCTCTGCTTGTCAAGCCCATAAGCCAGAGCTGCCGCAGTCGGCTCGTTGACGAGTCTTACGACTTCGAGGCCCGCTATCTCTCCTGCGTCCTTTGTTGCCTGCCTCTGATTGTCGTTGAAGTAAGCTGGCACCGTTATTACTGCCTGCTTTACTTCCTCTCCGAGAAACGCCTCGGCATCCTTCTTTATCTTCTGGAGTATCATTGCAGAAAGTTCCTGAGGCGTGTACTCCTTGCCAAAGATATTGTACTTGAAGCTGGTCCCCATCTTTCTCTTGAATGCTGTCAGCGTGCCTTCGTAGTTAGCCACCGCCTGCCTCTTTGCCGGCTCTCCCACTAGCCTCTGTCCGTCCTTTGTAAACGCCACATAGCTAGGGAAAGACTTCCCGTAAAGCGATGTTCCCTCCGCGCTTGGTATAAGCACTGGTCTTCCTCCTTCAAGTACCGCTGCTGCGCTGTTGCTCGTTCCTAAATCCACTCCTATTACTTTGCTCATGTTATCACTTTTTTATCTCTTCCTCTTTCTTTTCCCCGCTTGATGCTATCACCGAAGCGGGTCTAAGCATAATTTCATTCCATAAATAACCTTTCCTTATCACGTCAAGTATCGTTCCTTCTTTTTCATTGCTCTCTTTTGTCATCATGATCTCGTGTTTATACGGGTCATAGACACCGCTGCACTCTATTTCCTTGAGTCCCTCCTTCTTCATCACTTCAACGAAGTTTGAGAAGACAATCGCCATCCCTTTTCCGTGCTCAGTCTTGGTGTCGGTGCTCTCTATCGCGATCTCGAACTCGTCGAGTATCGGAAGGAGCTTTGCTGCTAGCTCCGCCTTCCCTACCTTTTTCGCATTGTCCAGGTCTTTTGACGACCTTTTCTTGTAATTGTCGAATTCCGCTGCGAGCCTGAGCAGCCTGTCCTTCAGTTCCTCGCTTTCGCTCTTCTGGCCCTCTTCCTTCTTGGGTTCCTTTGGCGTCTCTTCTTTTTCATTCTTCTCTTTCTTTTCGTCTTCTGCCATAAGCCTCACTTTCAAGCATCTTGTCCAGTTTCCCTGCGAGCTCCATCATCCTGTTGAATTCTCTTTCCATCTCTGCCTGCATCTCCTCAAGGGTGCTTGTCATATCGTTAGACCTCAGATAATATTTCCTGCCCTTCCTCACTACAAGGCCCGAGTAGATGAATCTGTTGAGGTGGTAGATCACTGTGCTTCTTGGCGTCTCCAGCCTCTTGTTTAGATCCTTGCTCGTTATGCCCTCTCCCTTTATGCTCCTCTCGGCTATCTGCCTTAGCATCTCCGGTTCAAGGGGGTCATTCTTCCCTGCTAGATCGAAAACTTCGCAGAACCATTCCAATATTTCTTCCTGGCCTCCTTTTGCCGGCTTGTTGAGTGCCTTTATGACTAGCTTCTCTGTGCTTGACATATCCATCTTATGCACTTATAGATATATAAATATTTGCTTATTTTCAACAAAAAGTTGAAAGATTTAGGTATTTATTACGTTAATGCGGCTTCGTGTCCTTACGCCACACAGGGTCTTGGTTTAATGCGGCAAAGGCTTTTATCAAAAGTTATATAAGAATATTTTGTATAGGTGAAACAGGGAAAGCTGTAGTGTGGGCACAAATGGATGGAGAAAACAAGATTGAGAGGCTAAGCACAGGAATAGACGGCCTGGACGAATTGCTCTATGGAGGCATTCCTGAGAAGAGCCAGACACTTCTACTTGGCGAGGCAGGATCAGGCAAGACGCTTCTCTCATTTGAGATAGCATATCACAACGCCAAAAGAGGCGTTCCAACTACATATCTTACGATAGAGGAGAACAGGAAGGCGCTGATCAGCTTCGTGGTGAGTACGTTCTCCGAGTTTTCTGATGCGAAGGAATTTATAGGCACCACCAGGTTGAATGTCGTGGAGAAGAAGCTGCAGTACGCGATAAGAAGCCCGGAGAGCATACAGGAGATGGTAGCTGAGATAATAAGGACCACTGAGCTGAACAGTTCAAAATTACTAATTATAGATTCGTTCAGTCTGCTCCGCTCTCTCTATGGTGATGATCGCTCTTTCACAAGGGGTATAAACTACATAGTGGAAAGCATAAGGGACCAGGGAGTGACAAGCATCATGACGTTCGAGACTGCAGAAAAAGACCCTGATGAGCCTCCTGGCCTCTTCGAAGAATCGATGTTCGACGGAATAATAAAGCTGCAGAGAGAGGCAATATCTGGAAGCGAGATGCAGTACTTCCTAAATGTGGTTAAGATGCGCTATTCCAAGTTCAAGAGCACTCTGTGCAAGATGACAATAACGCCGCACGGAATAGAGATAGAGCCGAAGCGCTAGCCGAGCATGAATTCTTCCATCTTTCCCTTAAGCCTCTCCTTCTCCTTTCTGTGCTTTTCAAGAAATTCGTTTATCCTCTCCGCGAGGGCAGCCTTGTGCTCCCCTGCAAGCATGGTTCCGTCCCTTTCTGCATCGAGTATCTTCTTTAATTTCTTGTCGTCAGGCTCGAAGAGGTATTTGTAATACTGACATACTGAGCATTTCTCAGGGTCGCCGCCGTATTTCTTCTGGAGCTCCGCTGTAGACTGCTGCCCGGTTATGGCCTTGTTTACCTTCCTCTCCACAGTCTCCGGAGGGTCGCTAAGGTATATTGCGCCGTTCGGATCGCTCGAGGACATCTTCGGCTCGCCCTTCAGACCTGGCATGAACTTGCTGTGGATTATCGCTGGCTTGTAGTAGCCCATCTTCTCAACGACGTCGCGAGCGATCCTGAAATGGACGTCCTGGTCTACGCCTAGAGGGATCAGGCATGGCACCTTCCTCCCTTCCTCAACAGATTTTATGAATGTACCGACAGCCTGCGTGCTCGTGTAGAAGATTGCACCTATGTTTGTCTCGTTGCTGAAGCCGAAGGCGTCCTTTATCATCGAGAAGGTTACGCGTTTCGCCACTCTCACAGCCTGTTTGTATAGTACTCCTGCGTTCTCGGTGTCGATGTAAATCTTGGTCTTCTTCGGCTTGAAGCCGAGTGCGACTATGTCAAGCGCGTCCTGGTGGGCGAGACCATTCGTATAGTCGAGCGTCAGTTTGGGGTCCTTCTTGTTCAGGAATTTCTCCTCGTCGGGTATCTGGATGTAGACATCTGCGCCGAATTTCTCCTGCAACCATTGCGCCATTACGAATGGAAGGAGGTGTGCGACTGTCATGCTCCCCGAAGGCGCGATGCCGGTGTAGACGTAGAACTTGTTGCCCTTCTCATATTCGTCGAGCAGCCAGTTGAGCTCCCTCTGCGCGAAATATATCTTCCTGCGTATCAAGTAATGGGGCTCGCCTGCAAGTCTCGCAATTCTCTTCTCCATATCCTCTGTTATGGGATTGATTCCGAACTGCTCGGTAAGCCTCTCGTAGTTCACCTTTCCTTCCACTTCGTAAGGAGTGACATTGAACTCTTCTGGCATGGGATCATTCTTTCAAGTAGGGTTAAGACATAAATATATAATAGGAGTTATCCTGATGGTTGCTATGGGGTTGTTTGGACCTGGAGAGGGCAAGATGGAGATTGCGCTAAAAAGCCAGAATGTGGCTCCTGGACAGGCGCTTGAAGGCACCGCGACGCTTACCTTGAACAAGGACGTCAAGGGCAAGGAGGTCGTTGCTATACTTTA
Source organism: Microcaldota archaeon (assembly GCA_027328265.1). Taxonomy (GTDB): domain Archaea; phylum Micrarchaeota; class Micrarchaeia; order Micrarchaeales; family CABMGC01; genus JAJZIZ01. The sequence continues at coordinate 2,097 of DAHVVD010000029.1, read as the reverse complement.
TGCAGAACGGACCATGACTCAGATGGGCATGGGCGGCGGAGGAAGCGGGATGAGCCAAAGCAAGATGAACGTTTATACCAACAAGCAATCGTTAGACGGCGAGAAGCTTTATGCAAAAAGCGGTAGTCCGTACCAGTACAAATTCAGTTTCGTAATACCGCAGGCAAACGCGGCTGGCTCTCAACCGAATAAGAATGCACAGGCAGCGGAAATGTTTCTGGGTAGCATGGCAGGCTTAATGGGTGGCTCTAACATCGTGCGATGGTATATAAAAGTTGAGCTGAAGCATGAAGGTCTACTCTCTTTTCCGATAGAAAAGACACAGGAGGTTAATATTGTGTATGTCGCTCCTTAAGAACTACGGGGGCGGGAGGCTTATAAATAACCAATGAGATAATTAGAGAGACGAATATACTTATGAGGAAAACATCGGAAGGTGTAGATTTATACATTTCTAGAGCGCCTAAGAGACTGCAGCGCCTCCTAAAAGCGATACTGAAGTCGCTGATATGTGCGATAGATTTTATGCAGAAGATGGAGACAATCTAATTTCTAGGTTATCGGATTTTATTCCAGACCAAAGGATTTTGGAGCTGTTGAAAACAACTGATGACACCAATAAGGAATATACATTATTTCTTAACGCTCTTGATGATAATACAAGGGCGACTTTCAGGGATCAGTGGGAAAAGAGGTATGTTTACAATACAAATAGCATTGAAGGGAACACAATGAGTCAAGAAGACGTTAATGCTTTCCTAAAAAATGGCAAAAAACCGGAAAGCGTATCTAAAAGAGAAATATTTGAAACTGGAAATACATCAGAGGTGCTTCAGTTTCTTAAGGTAAAAAGTGGTGAAAAAGTAAGTCAAGATTTAGCACGAATGTTGCATTTTCTAATACAAAAGAACATAGATGAGCATGCAGGTTATTACAAGAATTTCTATAATTACATTAAACCGAATAGTCCTACTACGCCACCACAACACGTGAAAGGGAGGATGGGAAACCTTATGGAATGGTACATAAAAAATGAAGACAAAATGTATCCGTTCATCTTAGCTTCAATATTTCACATGCAATTTGAGGTAATCCATCCGTTTGCGGATGGGAACGGAAGGGTAGGCAGGCTGCTTATGAATCATATATTAACAGCGCATAATTATTTGCCTGTAACAATAATGGAAAAAACAAAGCAGAACTATTACAGAGCGTTAGAAAACATGAGTTTGCAGCAGTTTTTGCTTTATACACTAACTAGTTTTATTCAAGAATATAGGAGATAGGAAAATTGTATCGTGATAATCGAGCTAGTAAAAGCCAGGATAAAAGAATCAGGAGGAAAAATAGTACTCACAGTTAAGGACATTTTGGGCCGAGAAAAACGTGAACCCTTTGATCGGCACCTGACATGATGATTGCAACTTGTTTGTTTGCATCTCTCACAGTCACATTGGCCTCTTTCATTATTTTGTTGCCTTGCAAATATGGATTATTGCCCATCACTATCTGTAGTCTGGCTGTGTCTTGAAGATTCTGAAGTTTGTATGTCTCTGATGCCATAACACCATCTACGGCTCCGGCTTCCTCATTCCTGACCATAAGAGCTGCTGTCTCGGCTTTATTAAAAGCAATACTAATATTTTGATCGGCTATGTTCTCGTTTGCACCAAAGGCTGCTTGGGCTATGCCCCTGAGGTTTGCAGAGATAATATAGGAGATTTGGCGTGCCTGAAGCTCCTGTATGCGCTGAGCGCCATTGCAAGCTTCTTGTTCTCCTTGCCATTGCAGATTTATTTTTTCTCTATCTATCTGGTCACTGCGTTGCGCTTGGAGTACCATCACCCTGAGCTTATCCTGCACTGTCTGCACTACCAACCTCTGCGGAAGGGTATCTGCGCGTGCAGGTAACTTTGCACCAGTAAACAAACTGGCTGTGATAAGCGTGGCTGCAACTGCAGTCTTTAATTCTTTAGGGTTTCCCATTAATCTCATGTTTGTACCTTAAGTCGACCTATATTGTATTATGATTTTTATCCTATTTAAAGGTTACGAACCTTACGTCTATTGTGCATGTGTAGGGAATTCGGAGGAAAC
>DAHVVD010000067.1 GCA_027328265.1 Microcaldota archaeon | reverse complement strand
ACTTCTGATCGCCTGTTTTCTTTCGTGCTGTTATCGCCCCTGTTCTGTCTCTTTCAGGTTGCAGGGCAATGATAATGTTAGGGGCTGCCTACTTAAAAATCCGTTAGGTTTATAAGGAAAACTACTCAATTAAAAAGAGTCAGGCTTACGCTTGCAATCTGCTGCGTATCCTTTATATTAGTATTCTGTATCGTGTAATTGAGCCAGACATATCCGATGTAGGATCCGCCGGTCACTAAGCTCTTTGCTATCGCGTTCGATGAACCGTAGCAATATAGGTAAAATGGCTGGGTGCCGCTGCTAGGCAGGGTTATGCCGGTTCCAGGCGAATTTGATGGGGGATAATATGTTATGCTGTTTGTTACGTAGAGGTTTCCTGATCCTGGAAGTCCGTTGTTGGTTATCGAGGAGGAGCATGCTATGCCGCTTACCACCACTGCGGATCCGGTGGCCTGGCTCAGGCTTATTGTAAGTATGCCGTTCTGGTCTATGGAGTAGTAGCCGCATGAGAAGCCAGGTGATGCGGAGCAGGATGGCGCGAAAGCGTAGTGACTCTGGACACTTACCTGGTACGCGACTGCTATCGCTATTATCATTATGATTATCGCTATCCCGTATGAGGTCAGGAAGTCAAGGGCCACTTGCCCCTTTAGACGCTTCGTTTGTTCTTCTGGCAACTACTTCGCCTTCATCTCGACTTTTGCCTCGAAGTCTGAGATCTTGTATTGGAACTCCTCGTTAGACTTTATTAACCCTTTCTCTTTGAGGAACTCCCTCGCGAGCAGATAGTAAATGAGCGCAAGCGACCTCCTTCCCTTGTTGTTGCAGGGCACAACTAGGTCTATGAACTTTATCCAGTTGTCAGTGTCGCAGAGCGCCACTATCGGTATGTTAGTCTTGTTAGCCTCCTTCACTGCCTGCTTCTCGTTTCTGTTGTCGCTTATGAAGACTATCTCAGGCTCTATGAAGTCCTCCCTGTTCGGGTTTGTGAACACCCCTGGCATTACTCTCCCTGAGAGTATCTTTGCGCCTATTATCTCTGCGAACTTTGCTGCTGCGGCAACCGAGTATATTCTCGAAGCAGTCACCACTATGTCCTTGGGGTCATACCTTGCGAGGGTGTTGGCCGCTAGCTTTATCCTCTTGTCTATGGTGGCAAGGTCGAGAAGGTAGAGGCCGTCTTCCCTCACCTTGTAGATGAACCGCTTCATGCCAGGAGTCCTTACCTTGGTGCCTATGTGTATTCCTACCTCTAGGTAGACCGTCTGGTCAATGAGCATCGCGCTTTCCATTCTTTCACTCGTTTACATGCACTTATTCGGGGTCGCCGAGATTTTCAGGTAACTCTTTTGAATTCCCGTGAGGAGATCTCGGGTCATGTGCTCCCTAAGCACAGAGCCTACCAGGCTAGCAGACGACCCCGTGCGAATCATTCCTCATTTATGTTATATATACCTTGCGAACTCGTCCTCATTTCCTTCCGTAGTTGATTATCTGGTCTATTAACTCTACGTGGCCTATGAGCATGCGCCTGCAGCAGTATCTCTTCACGCCAAGCTCATCGAGCACCTTCTTCGAGTCCTGTTTCTCTTTGTTGACGCGCTTGTCGTACTCCTCCCATTTGTCCGCAACCACCTGGCCGCATGAGAAGCATCTTACCGGGATCATCATTGTATCACGTTTGAATATTATCTGTATGAGGTCTGGGTCCTTGCCCTTGCCTTAGGCCCTCCCATCTTCTTGGGCTCGACCCTCCTGTGGTCATCGACAAGCAGGCTCCTGTCATAGAGCATGTATGCCCTCTTGATTCCATCGTTCTGCGAGCTCTCTGTTATGGCCTTTGCCAGCGCTGTCCTTGCAGCCTGGGCCTGGCCCATTATGCCTCCTCCTGTGACGTTTATGCTGACGTCGTACTGCTTCATCATGCCAGATACGGTCTTTGATATGAGTATTGGCTCAAGTATCAGGTCTCGTATCTCCTTTGGCTTTATCAGTGCCGCGCTGACCCCGTTTATGGTCACAGTGCCGCTGCCCTGTGACATACTCGCCCTTGCTATGGCCTCCTTCCTCTTGCCTCTTGTGACGATCGTCTGCTTCTTTTTCTTAGCTACCTTCTTTGCTGTGGCTGCTGCTGCCTGCTTCTTGAGTGGCGCTCTGCGCTTTGGCTGGGTCTGTGTGCTCTCGGTGAACTCGCTAAGCTCCTTGTCCAAATCGGCTACCGCCTTCTTCTCCTTGTTCTGGTCTACCTCTGCCATAGTCATCTGCCGTATCCAAGTTTCTCGGAGAGCTCCTTGACTGTGATTGCATTCTCGTAAGCCTCCGAGGCCTTCTTTGCCCTTGTATCATAAGCTTTTGTGTCTTTTATCCCTTCCGTATCGCCGCTGCCCATGTATACTCTCAGCCTTCCGTACGCTGTTTTGCCCTTTGGCTTCTTGTAGGGCAGCATTCCCCTGACTACTCTCTTTACCATGAGGTCAGGTCTCCTTGAAAAGTAGGGCGAGTGCTCTGGGTTCGCCTTGTCCTTTAGCTCTATGAGCCGCTTGAACTTTGCAATAATGTCAGGGGCGTGGCCTGTTATCATTATCTTCTCTGCGTTTACCACTACAACCTCGTTTCCCTGGAGCAGTAGCTTCGCCACGCTTGACGAGAGCCTTCCGAGGACGAGGCCTTCTCCGTTTACAAGATAACGCATGATATCACTTCTTATATTACCAATTTCGGCTTCTCGGCCTTGAGCGCGTCGCCTAGTTTCACTATCGTGCAGCCGGCGTCCTTCAGCTTCTTTGTGGCGCTAGCAGAATACTCGATTGCTGAGAGTGAGAATTTCTTTGCCACAGGTCCTGTGCTCAACACCTTCCCCGGGACTATTACACTCTCGCCCTCATTTGCAATCTGGCTTAGCTTCTTGAGATCCACTATCACGCGCCTCCTTCTAGGTAGCGAGGCGAGCTTGAGTATGCGCTTGGCTATCTTTGCGTTCTTGGACTTCGGGTCCACTGAATTCAGTGTGTTCCTCCATTCCTTTATGCTCTGCTTCTCTATTTCCATTGATTCACATTATATGCGGGGGACGAGATTTGAACTCGCGCAAGCACTAAAGCTACTGACACCTCAAGCCAGCGCATTTGACCAAGCTCTGCCACCCCCGCGTGTTACTTGAGCTCTTTGTGTATCTCTTTCATATCATTGCTTATTATACCAAGCGTCTTCGAGATGATCTCTGGCGCAGGCAGCTGCCCGAA
>DAHVVD010000065.1 GCA_027328265.1 Microcaldota archaeon | reverse complement strand
CTCGGTGAGAATCCTTTGGTTCGAGGGTCAGGAAGTGTGGTGAATTCGTGAAAGAAACAAACCTCAAACCACCCATACAGAATGAATGCAGGGGAATCTCCCAACCTTCAGTTGGGAGAGGATGTCAAAAAGAGAAAGATACCGCAACAGAGCAGAAGTATTGAGAACATGGAGAGTTATGCAATACAAACTTCAATGTTCATGACCCTTAAACAACAAGATAGGAGTTATTCACGCTATCTGAATAATTTACCGTTGAAATAGTAACCATAACGGTAGCCACGGCGTTCTGGGCTTCTCCATACAAGCTCAAATGGTAAAGCATGCAAGAGACCTTAGCATATCAACGTGGCATGGGCTAATTCTTAAATACTTATTAGGGTAGCTATACTCTGATTCGGCGATGACTTGGACTTCAGGGAATACGTAGAATCGCACAGGGAGGAGATACACTCCACTATAATGGAGTATCTGCCGCTCAAGGAACCCAAAGATTACGCGAGGATAGTCAGGGAGTACTCGGAGCGCCAAGGAAAATATGTAAGGCCAGGACTACTCATGCTGTGCGGCGAGATGTTTGGTGCGAAACCAAAGGATCTTCTTCTACCTGCCGCAGCAATGCAGCTCTCCGAAGACTGGATACTGATGCACGACGACGTGGAGGACGACTCGGAGCTGCGCCGCGGGAAGCCTGCGCTCCACAAGCTATATGGTATGGAGCACGCCATAAACGCAGGAGACGCCGTACATATCAGCATGTGGAGGATGCTTATCGACTACTCAAGGAAGAACGGCATGGCAAAAGGTAGCAGAGTCTTCGACAAGTTCTACGAAATTCTCTACAGGACCACAGAGGGCCAGTACCTTGACATAAAATTCACAAGGGACATAAGGCAGATAGGCAAGGCGAACGAGAAGATGTACTATGACATAGTAAACAAGAAGACAAGCTGCTACAGCGTCTACGGGCCGATGCAAATAGGTGCCACCGTTGCTGGATGCAGCGAGAAAGTAACTGGCGCACTTGAGGAAGTGGGAGGCTCAGCAGGCACAGCTTTCCAGATAATAGACGACGTACTGGACCTAACTGCGACAGAGAAAGCATTCGGAAAGAGAAGATACGGCGACCTCTACGAAGGCAAACTCACCCTAGTGATGCTGGAGACCTACAAACGCGCGACTCGCGCAGAGAGGATAAAGGTAGACAGGATCTACAAGGAAGAGAGGAACGAAAAGACAAAGGCGGACATAGATTTTCTCGCATACCTTGTAGACAAATACAGTGGCGCGCATTTTGCCTCGCTTGCCGCCTTGAAATACGGCGAGAAGGCGCAAGTTGCTCTGAAAAAGAACATGAACCTCTTCCCTGACAATGAGTACCGCGACGTCTTCATCTCGGCAGTTACGGCCCTATTCGTAAGGAAAAAATAAAATGCCAAACAGCAACATGCTTTTCCACCGTACGGCAGTATTTCATGTCGTTGACAGGCTTAGCTTCCGAGTTCGGAATGGGTTCGGGCGTTTCCCTGTCCCTATGGCCGTTTGACGAATAGACATCTCAGGAAAAATATATAAGCGTATCTAAAAACCGTTCAACTATCCTTTGAAGAAGCATAGGTAGTAAAGAAGCGCAACCATGCTCTTTCCGTCTTCTATCTTGTTTTGCTTAATCATGTTCAGCATCTTTGCCTTGCTCACTTTTACAGTTTCTATTATCTCATCTAGGTCTAGATTCTTTTCAGTCTTTTCAAGTCCTTCGGCGAGATATAGGTGTATCAGCTCTTCGCTGATTCCTGGAGTAGGATAAAAAGAGGTCATATGTGTAAGCCTTGATGCTCTGTAGCCTGTCTCTTCCTCAAGTTCTCTCTTCCCTGCAGCTGCTATGCTTTCTCCCTTTTCTACATGTCCCGCAGGGATTTCGTAAAGGGTTTTTCCAAGCGGATATCTGTACTGCTTCTCAAGCAGCACCTTGCCGTCTTTGGTTATTGGCAACACAACAACAACATTGCCCATTATCACCCTGGAGAACCTGGTGCCGGTCTTCTTTATCAAAAACGCTTCAACCTTGAATGCAGATCCTGCGTAAACTATTTTCCTATTGGTGACCTGATGCCTTCTTTCAGCCATTCTACCCCTTCTTGCTCTGAGTGAGACCCTGAAGGTAGATCTGCGATGAGAGCTTGTATGGTGAGATGCTGTGCAGCACTACTCTTCCCTTTCCTGTAAACTTAGCAAGGAAGACGCCTATGCCTCCGAACATCATGGTCCTCACGTTGTCCACAAGGGTTATCTTGTAGTCCAGCTCGCCGCTGAACCCAGCTATATGCCCTGGGTCGACCTCTAATGCAGAGGAGCCGTCGAGTTTATACTCAACTATGTCCCCTACGACATGCATGAAGACCTTTCCAGGCCCCACAAACTTCTGAAGCATTATGCCTGCTCCGCCTATGAAGCCAGCGCCAAGGCCAACGAACTGCATGGTGAACTTCACGCCGTCCTCCGCGCACAGAAAGGCGTAGTCAGCCATCAGGAAGACCTCCCCATCATCCAGGTCTATCATGTCTATCTTTCCAGGCATGACTCCTGCAAGCGAGACCGAGGCTATGCTTCCGCTTGACTTGAACTCGGTGAGCATCCCTGTAGCTCCAGTTATCTTCCTCTCTATCGCATTGACTATGCCTCCGACGAGCCTAGGGGTCATTACTATCTGTTCGCCCTTACTTACGAGCTTCCCTGAGTCTGCGTATATTTTCTCCCCGGGCTCAAGGCTTATGTCAAGAATCTGCATCGAGCCTCCTAATATCTTGTATTGCACAATAACACCTCAAGCATTGAGAACTTCATTCAGGTCCTCGCCATCAACTACGAGCCTGTGCTTTGACATTATTTCTCTGACCATCTCCTTCTTATTCTTGCCCTTTTCCTTCTCTTTTTCGACTAATCCTCTAATCTCCTTTTTGGAGAGCCTGTTTAATCCCTTCTCTCGCATTGCACGTTCAACCTCCCATCTCTCCTTTGGTGTACCCTTCAGCAGCTCTTCGAGAGCGCTCCTTGTTATAACACCCTTTGCATAAGACCTGAAGAGATATTCGAGAGCGTCAGTACCTATTCGCTCGAGATCCACCCCAGACCTGCCGAGTTCCCTGAATTTCTCAAGTATAACCGAGGCTATAACCTTCGGATTGGCGTTAGTCTTGTGAGTGATCTCCTCATACAGGCTCAGATCCTTGGACCAGAGCATCTGCTCCGCAAGCTGCTTGTTCTTTATCTCGTGCTCCAGGGATTTCTTCATAGAATCTATGTCTATTATCTTACTGCTAATCTTCTCTACATATTCCTTAGTCTCTATAGGGAGAGCGTCTGTCTCGGGATACATTCTCGAGCCTCCAGGTATAGGCCTGAGGAACCTTGTTGTCTTGTTTTTCGAATCTGCTGCTCTTGTCTCAGACGGAACGCCCTCGAAAGCCAGCTTCGCCCTCCTTACAGCAAGCACCATTGCCGCCTCCGCTTTCTCCTTGCTCTCAGCTATGAGTATAAAGGAATCTGACTCTTTCAACTCTAGCTCATGCGAGAGTGACTCAAGTTCTTTCTCGCTTATGTTGTACGAATGCATCTCCTCGTCGCCGTGGATTATGCCCTTCACCTCAGCCATCTTGGCGTAACTGCTGATCTCGCTTCCAAGCCTAGTCTTTGGCGCTATCTCTTTTCCTATCAGGCCCTTGAAGTTCTCGAGCCTGATGCCTATCACAGCGCCGCCCTTCCATACCTGCTCGCCTATCACCTTGGCTTCAGAGCCTTTGAAGACCTTGCTGACGTCAACTGCATGATGGATATTGGCCTTCCTTGCCTTCAGTTCCTTTGCTATAGCCACGAGGTTTATCTGCCTCTGCACCTCGTTCTCTATCAGTTCGTCGACGCTCTCTATCTCCTGAAGTCCCTTTATCTCTACTCTCGCCCCCTCCTTTATAGAAACATTAACATCCTGTCTTATCGAGCCTATGCCGCGCTGTGCGCGGCCTGTCAGCCTGAGAAGAAGGCCTATCCTCATCGCAACAGCCTTTGCGTCCTGCGGCGTCTCTATGACTGGATCGGTGTCTACTTCTATTAGCGGTATGCCGAGTCTGTCGACCTCATAAATGACCTTAGTCTGTGAGCCTGCGACTATGCCGCTCGATTCCTCCTCGAGAAAGATAGAAGGTATCGATATCTTCTTTCCGTTCACCTCCATCTCGCCCCCGTATCCACATAGCATTGTGCGCTGGAACGCGCTGGGGTCGCTCCCATCAACCACTCCTTTCCGCATGACCTCCACCTCGTCAGGTATCTCGCAGCCCATCGAGCGTGAGGCAAGCAGAACTATCTCCAGAGCTTCCGAGCTTGGAGTAGCAGGTGGCTCTTCGTCAGTGTCAACAAGGCAGGTCGAATCCTTGAATAGTTGGTAAACGAATTTTCTCTCCTTCATGCTTTCGAAACGCGTCGCTTCGTCTATCTTGCCTAGCTCGCCTGCGACAGCCCTCTGCCTCCTCTCTATAGTCTGTATGGGCGGGTCTTCCTTGATTGTCGCGCTGCATCTGCAGAAAAGCTTGTGCTTTGTCGCAAGCCTCTGGTGTATCTCAAGCCCGCACTTGAATCCCAGTTTTGAGTAATAATCCCTGTCGTGCATCTAATCGAACCAGTTTACCTCGCTTCTCTCCGCTATCTCTCCAACTATGTTGGTGCTTAGCAATTTCTCCACCTCTGCCTTCTTGTAGTTGCCCAGCAGCCATCCGAGCTTAACGTATGCCACTTCAGGAAGCATGTCCTCGCAGTAGGTTGCTCCTGCTGACGACATTAGCCTAAGGTTCCTGTACACCCTGCTGTTCACCCTGCCATAGAGGCACTGCGATGTGACGCCCACTACCATGCCAGAGTCTACGGCCTTCTTTATGCCAGGTAGCCAGTTGTACTCCTTATGCGGCGTTGAGACCGGCGCATGGCCAAGCCCCGTGCCTTCGAGAATCGCACCTTTGTAACCTTTAGATATGTAATACTCAAGAATCTCCGGATCTGAGTTCGGGTACACTTTGACAAGGCAGACCTTTGGCTCGAACCCAGTGATTGCCTCAGTCTTCTTTCCATCCCCAATGGGCTTTCTGTAACTGTCAAGATACTCTATCTTCCCGCCGTAGCTTACCCTTGCAATCGGCCTGCTGTTTATGGGCATGAACGCATCCCTCCTCGATGTATGCATCTTGCGCACTTTTGTTCCCCTTATGAAGTTACACCAATCGTCAGATGAGCTTGCATGCATGCAGACCCCAACCTCAGCAAAATCTCCCTCAACCGCTAGCCTTGTGGAGCAAACCATGTTCATGAACGCGTCGCTCGAGCCCCTGTCAGGGCTTCGCTGGGCTCCAGTGATCACAACAGGCCCGCCTATGTTCCTGAGCATGAAGCTCAAAGCAGCGGAGCTGTAGTGCATCGTGTCTGTGCCGTGTGTCACAACCACCCCCCTAGCGCCGTTGTTGAAAGCGTCAGCAGCAGCCTCGGCGATCCTCTGCCATTCATGATATGACATGTCTTCGCTTGCGATGCTCATGAGGTTATTTACATGCATGTTGGCTATCCCTGCAAGCTCCGGCACGTCGTAAAGGAGCTCCTCTGGCTTGGTGAGCATGTAGACTCCTCCTGTCATGTAGTCTATCTTGCTCCCTATTGTGCCCCCTGTATAGATGAGCTCAACCTTCTTCAGGGACGGATCGAAGCCAACATCGCCCTCCGGGAAGGAGAATGAGCCTGTGCCTGACTTGATTTTTTGGATCTCTGCCTTGGCAGTGAATCTTACGCCTACATTGT
>DAHVVD010000043.1 GCA_027328265.1 Microcaldota archaeon | reverse complement strand
TGCATCTCATCAAGCAAAATTAGCTCTCAAAACACATTGCCTCTAGGAGCAAGTGGTAGCCATAAAAGCACCAGCCAAATATAAGGCTAAAAAGGTTTATAAAGCTTCTTCGCCACCCAGGCGGCAAAGGTAACAGGGTTCAGGTGCGCTTTTTATCATTACGAACCCGCCTTGGTTATTATCTTAGGTGCTGGAGGCGGTTGCGGCGGCTGTTGCAGCTGCTGCGGCTGTTCTGATTCATGACTCTCATCCCCAGCTCCCTCGTAAGTTTTTACTTGCGCTCCTCCTGAGCTGGCACTCTCCCTTTTTATTTGAGGCAGCAGATCGAAGAGAGCTGCGGAGCCTGGTTTTATGCCGTGATTTCCACAGAAACTTTGATAACCTTTGAAGAATTTTCTCATTTGTGGTGGGAGCGTTCCGTCCCTTATCATCTCTGCATCTTGCGCAGGGAGCCGCTGGGTGACGTAGTCTGTCATCTCCCTTTGTTGATCTTCGGGGAGCTTGGCGTCTAGCCATTTTTCTATTGTTTCCTGACTGTATTTTCTTGTGCCGGCTATCGCGGTTGCAAGCATGTGCCAGTCATCTGAAGATAGGGGATTGAAGATTTTTAACGGCTGAAGTTGTAGAAGCGTCTTTAGAACACCAGGGACTCTTTCTGGTATTTTGTTGTGTCTGCCTGCAAGTATGTATTCTAAGCGTGTGTCCAAAAGATGCTCCAGGCTTTCAATCCACAAGCGCAGGTCGTATGCCTTATCAAATCCTGCGTATCTCATTCTTAGGTAGTCTAGGGGAACTTCGTGCACGTTTAAGGTTTCTGTTTGGTAAGTTGGACCTAGTTCTCTGGCTATGCCTCTTATTTGGCCGTTTATGCCTTCCATTATCTCATAAATCTTTTTACGGCAGCCATCGTCCCATGTCTTCTCAGCTATGCTGACTGCTAATGCGAGGTCTATGTTAGCCTTGTTTATGCTGGCGATCGAGGTCTCGCTTAATGTGCCTTCTTCCTGGAGCTCTATGTGTGCCGCTCCAATCGCTTCGTTTACAGCTTTTGTAATGGTTTCTATTAAACGGTCTGTCCTTGTGGACTGTTGGGTCTCTTTTGCTCTTATTATAGTGGGACTCGGCCTAGTTTGTTGGCTTGACCTAGGCGCAGAGACGTTTTGCGGCGGGGGTTTTTTTACCTTAAAGGGCGACATGACATCCAATGATAATTGTGCGGTTTGATATATAAAATATGCAGTAAGCGTCTGCATTATTCCGAGGAGCCAGAGCTTACGAAAAGCATGTTGGTGGAGCCTGTACTGCGCGGCTTGCCAAGCAGGACCGCATACTTGCCTATTCCCTTCTTCGAGGCTATTCCCATGATGTGGGAGAGGAGACGGTCTGTTGTCCTATACTCTGCTATTGCTGCCGGAGTGACCCCATAGTTCATGCGAAGACTGTTCCTAACCTTTCGCGAGCTGCTCAAGGCTATTATCTCAGCGTTTGGCCTCAGGGATGAGAGTCGCCTTGCCGTGCCCCCTGTTTCCGTAGGCACAAATATATGCCTGACATCATAATTGTCGGCGACGCTTGCGGCTGCAAATGCTATGCTACCTGATATGTCTTCGGTCTCTCTGGTTCCGGTGCTTTTGAATGAAGGCTCTGTGTTCTTCGCAACGCCACGCAGGATCTTCACAGAGTCTACTGGATATTTGCCTATCGTGGTCTCGTCGCTCAGCATAAGACAGTCGGCGCCTTCCAAGACAGCTGTTGCTATGTCGCTGACTTCAGCACGCGTTGGAGTGGGGTAGTTTACCATGCTTGCAAGCAGCTGGGTAGCTACTATCACCGATTTGCCTGCCTTTCTGGAAGCTTCTATAATCTTGTGCTGAGCTATGGGAAGCCTCTCTATTTCGATGTCAAAAGCAAGGTCGCCGCGTGCTACCATTATCGCGTCCGCCTCGCTGGCGATTTCGTCTATGTTGAGAAGCGCTGTTTTGCGCTCTATTTTGGCGACTACAGGAAGAGATCCCACGCTCTTCCTGAGTCTTTGTATGTTACGTGGCTCTGTAACAAAGGAAAGGGCAAGGTAGTCGAAACCATTATTTGATGCAAATTTTGCGAGCCTTAAGTCTTCTTTCGTAGGAGATGCAAGAGAGGAAGATAGGTTACTGATGCTTACGCCCTTGTTGCTAGTGATTATGCCTGGATTGACAACGCTGCATATCATCCTGCCCTTTTTGAGCTCTTTTACCAGCATCCTAGGCCCATTTTCACCTATCGAAACCAAAGCTCCTTTCTTTGCATACTTTTGCACTTCAAAATTTAGAGGTATTGTGCCGTCATCACGTTGCTGAAGGTGCGAAAAGATTATTTTCTGCCCTTTAACGACGCCGATGTCCTTTGGAAGTTTTCCGGTCCTTATCTTTGGTCCTGGAAGGTCGGCCAGCAGGGCAACTTCTTTGTTTATCTTCTTGGCGATTCTTCCTATCCGGTCTAAAGAACTGAGCCAATTTTCCTTATTGCCATGAGAAAGATTCAGGCGCAGTACATCTACTTGCGCAAGTATCTTACTCAGTGTTCTGTCATCGTCAACAGACGGGCCGTACGTGGCCATTATCTTTGTCCTTGGCATAATGATAAGCAAACAATTTACTATATTAAACCTTCCCGCCTATTTCTACTGAGTTTAATGGTGGAGATAAGCATAATCATACCTACTTACAATGAAGAGAAGTACATTGGAAAGACGCTTGAGAGCATAAAGAGGCAGGATTACAAGGACATCGAGGTTATCCTTGCTGACAGCAACAGCACAGACGCCACTAGGGGCATAGCCAGAAGGAGATATTCTAAGGTGAGGTTGGTGGTGAAAAGAGAGAGAGGGGTAGGAATAGCGTGCAATGCGGCTGCGAGGACCGCAAAAGGCAGGCTTCTCATGTTCCTTGACGCAGATACTTCGATAACAAGGGGCCTCCTGCGGGCATATATCAAAGCCTTCGCTGATGGGAACGTGGTCGCTGCCACAGGACCGATAGTGCCGCTTGAGAGTGCGAAGAAATCAGTAAAGATTGGTTACAAGATAGTCTCTGTTTATCTGGTAAAGGCATTTATGAAGATTGGCAAGCCTTCTACAATAAGCTCGAACCTCATGGTAAGGAGGAGCACTTTCCTAAAGTTGAAAGGATTCAATACTAAGATGAATACATATTATGATTGGGACCTATCAAATAGGCTCAAGGATATTGGAAAGATAGTGTTCGTTGATGGTGCCGTGGCGAAAACAAGCGTTAGGAGGATAGAGAAGTGGGGAATGGCAAGGTATTTTGCATTCCATGCAGGCAACGTGATAAAATACAACCTTTTCCATGAGCCAGAGCAGAATTATGAACCGATAAGATAATACCGAAACAAAGCCGAAGTATCCCGAATCGTATCAAACTGCTTATAAATCTTCTCAGGGATAATGTATCGGTTTAATGCCAAGGAACGGATCGACGAAGAAGAAGATAATAAAACTTATTTCTGAAGGCAACAAGACGCTCACTGATATAAGCGATATCTTGGATCTCGCACCATCAACAGTAAGCCAGCACTTGCAGGAGCTGAGGGACATTGGCGCTGTTGCCGAAGTTGAAAACGAGCATATAAGGAAATGGAAATACTATAGGTTGAATCAGGATTTCGATTACGCAAGCTATGGTGTAGAGAGACCAATAGAGAACAAGATTAGCCAAAGGATGTTCTTCTATGCAGTTGCCGTGCTTTCTGCGGCAGGCGTACTAGCTTATTTCCTGTTTATATCTAACCAAAATGTCCAAAGCAGCAGCCTGGTGCAGGTGAGGCTAACAGATCCTCCGATTGTGCCTAACGGGACTCAGGCACTTTATATCAATTATTCCTCTGTCTCTGTGCATGTCGTGGACGGGTGGAATTCCGAGTGGGTTCAGTCGAATACAAGCGGAAGAGTAGATCTTCTATCTTTGATTAATGTGAGTCAGATGATAGCAGGAGTGGAGGTGGCACACAACCAGCAGATAAACGGTGTCAGATTCAATATAACATCCGCAAACATAACGATTAATGGCACCGTGTATAATGTTTTTGTACCTAACGGGAAAGTGTATGCAGGTATGGCGGGAAGTAAAAATGTCAACGCAAGTTCAGAGATACTTGTAGATTTCTCCCCCATAGTCACTGAGATTTACTCGAACAACTCCACATCATTCGTCATGCTGCCGCAGGTAAGAGCTATACTCACAAAGGGTAGTGTTAATCCCGAAACAATAGGCCTTGGAAAGACGGGTAAGAAGATAGCGCTAAATGGGCACGAACTTGCTGGATTGCTGAAGTTTAACTCGAATCTTACCATAACTTATGAATCGCTCGCCACTGGGCCGAACAACTCCGTGAGTCTCTCTGTAACATTGCACAATAAAGGGAAGGCCGACATATTTTTGAATAATATAGTAGTGATAGGCAATCATACTACTACGTACAGGACTGTGGGTTTCATAGTCACTTCGAATGGCACACTTGAGCCGATATGGCACAAGCTGACACTGCTAAGGTTTTTAACACAGGAAGAGTCGGGATACGTACTTGCCCCTAACGAATCGGTAGCTTTATCGTTTAATGGCAGTCTTGACGTTGAAAACCGAGTTGGATTCTCTCTGAATAGCGGTAGCCAATATAAGATAGTGGCTATCGGCGACTTGGGGCAATTCGCCTTGACTAACGTGACAGCCAGATGACTTGGTAAGGTAAAAATATAAAGTTTATAGTTTATTGTTGAGTGATTGTAATGAATCGAAACGGCAGGCCGAACATCGTATTCTTGATGCTTGACACTCTTTCTGCAGACAGCCTTAGGCTTTATGGAGGGGACATAAGAATGCCTAATGTGGAAGGCATTGCAAGGCGAGGGACCGTGTACAGGAAAGCCATAGCTCCTGGAACCTACACTCTTACATCGCACGTCTCTATATTCACAGGTAAGAGAGTCAGGAGCCTGCGGCAACTCAACAAGAATCCGCTGAAGGATACAAACGAGAGCATAGATCCACTCTTTCTCAAAAATAAGTACATAAAGCAGGGGGACATCGCTCTTGCAAACAAGCTCTCTTATCTGGGGTACAGAACTTCTCTTTTCTCCAACAACCCTTTCATAACTAATTCTACCGGCCTGAGCAACGGCTTCTCTTACGTGAAAAATATCTTCATGGAAAACAAGCTCAACTACCACAAGACTACTTTGAGGATAATAGGAAACGACTTCATGAGGGAAAATCTGACCAAGCTTGCCTGCTATATTTCAGCAGCGATACCGAAAGAAGGACTTGACAAGCTTTATACTTCGTTGAGAAACAGACTCAACGAGAAGGTCTGCAGGGAGACTGGGGCCTTTCTTCTGGACCAAGGAGCGGCGCTAACCAATGCAGTGATAGACGATTATCTTTCCAAGGTGAAGGCAGAAGGCAATTTTATTTTCGCAAACTACATGGAAGCGCACGAGGGCTACCCCACCCAGATGATAACCGACAGGGACGTGAGCCAGGACAGATGGATGTACGTAAGCGGAATATTGGACTCAGAGGATACCGGTGTTCTAAGGAAAGCTTATGCAAGGAGAGTAGAATATCTTGACAAAAAGATAGGAAGGCTTATGCTTCTGCTGAAATACAGAGGTGTACTGGACAATGCGGTTGTTGTCCTGACGAGCGATCACGGCCAGGCGTTCATGGAGCACGGGCAGCTTTATCATACACTCTTTCCTTACAATGAGATATCTCATGTGCCGCTTGTAGCTGCGCGTTATCTGGATGGGAAACAGACATCGGAAAGGAAGACTGTGGAGAAGGCGGTAAGCCTGACTTCGCTATATGATTCGCTGCTTGACATAGGCTATGGAAAATCTGAAACGTTAAATGGCTCTATGACCACCGGAGAGAGCGTCTTCTCGGACCATACAGGCATGCTGGATGTCTGGGACATGAGACTGCTCGGCATGCTCAAGGACAGGATAAAGAATGCTGAGATCATATACAAGGCGAAGATGAAGTACAACACATTCGCGACAGCTGTTTATTCGGGCGGCTACAAGTTGATGCACTACTACGGCGGCAGGATGAAGGATGAGCTCTATAATCTTGAGGAGGACCCTAAAGAGTCTGTAAACATAATAGGTGAAAA
This sequence comes from Microcaldota archaeon, assembly GCA_027328265.1. Taxonomy (GTDB): domain Archaea; phylum Micrarchaeota; class Micrarchaeia; order Micrarchaeales; family CABMGC01; genus JAJZIZ01. Next base: position 1,920 of record DAHVVD010000043.1, on the reverse strand, counting down.
GAGAGAAACGGCAAGGGAACTCTTACACAGAGCCTAGAGCCTAATTGGCTTATGTCTGTATCTGGAAGTGCTTCGAAAGGCCCTCAAGGTCCAGGAGCCTGTAATTAAGCCCGTAGAGTACATGCAGCTCCCTTCCGACAATCCTTGCAATGCTAAGGTCGTATACGTTGAAAACGGTCTGAAGGTGGTTTAGCTGATCTGTGAGGAGGTCCATCGCTTCTTTCTGGCTGACCCCAGCTGCAGTCGACTCGACGTACATCAAGCTGTAAATCGGCAGCTCTCCTTCTGAGATCCTGTCTATCCTAGTCTGGGCTATGTTTATCTTCCTCTGGAGCTCGTTGAGAGTAAGCGGGTTGGGGTTAGTCGCCTGTGATTCTCTCGATATCTGGAATTCCAGGAAGCCTCTCTGACCTTCTAGCTCCTCCCTGTACTTCTGGACGTCCTCTGCTGTCGCTATCATCGAGAACTTGAACGGGAACTTAGTGTTCATTATTATGCGCTCCCACTTGTCCGGAGCATCCGTAAGGCCCTGTTCGTCAGGAACCTCTGATTCTGCTGCGAAGACGTATTTGTAGATGTTTGCAGTGAGGAATCCAGTTGCATAGTAAAGGCCGTTGGCGTATTTTATTATGCAATCCTGTGATTTTGGTACGCTATGCTCCTTAGATAGGACGATTTCGACGTTGAGGTATTTTGTAATAAGCGGGAATAGGAGGAAATCAGCAAAGTTCATTATGAATATCAGAAGAAGTATGACGAAGCCGATAATTATTATTGGAAGTACTCCTGCACCGTACCTGCCTCCGCCAGTCAACACTACCAATACGATTACAGAGGAGAGCCCAAGGTATATTATAGTCTCGACATCCATCTCGTCATCCCTGAACCTTCTGTTTTATCCTCTCGTTTACAGTCTCTACAGGTATCATGTAGTCCGGCTCGACAAACTTGAGTATCTCCTGGCCAGTGACCAGCGAGGCATTTACGCCGAGAAGCGCGCTGACTCCACCTGAAAGTTCCATTGCGCGCTGGTAGGCTATGTTTGATGCCTCTTCGTCAGTGCTGCCAAGCGCGGAGACCATCGCATAGAGGACAAGCGATTGCGACTGTGACTTGCTCACATTGTCAAGGAGATTTCTCCACATTGTGACTTCGCCCCTTGTCCTGTCTATGGTGGTGCGGGGTGCCGCACTGCCTAGGCCTTGAAGGCTCCTGTACTTCTCCTCTGCTTCGTTGAGCATGTTTCTAATCTTCGTTATGTACTCGTCCTTGTTGATCACATATAGCTGGGCGGAGAGCTTCATCGGTATCTTGCTGAGGGTGAGTATCCTACCGAAGAGCCTCGAAAGCTCGGTCTTCTCGTCCTTGCCCATGTCTGTAGCGGACTTGTAGACCGGTATTTTTATGTAAGCGCTGGCATAGACCTTCTCTCCTTCTCTGCGAATTAGGGTCGTGCCTGATGGCGAGAGGAAGAAGGGCTCGGTGGCATTGATTGTGAGCTTCGCTCCCTTTCTTTTCAATATTGCGTTTAACAGGTAGCTGTAGTTCTTTGAGAGCAGAGCCAGGAGCGCTATTATGAGGGCGATGATGGCTAGCAGGCTATTGAGCAGCGTGTTGCTCGAGAAATCGGTTATGACAGTGAGGCCGAATGCTATGCCTATCATGATGAAGAAAATCATAAGCTCGGTCTTAGGCATCGGATCATAACTCAATTAATTAGGAAAGAATAAAGAATGTGACATCCTCCCACCCGTAAACGGCGTGGGCTTCCAATGGCGATTTTTGATTGGTCATCGTGAAACACCAAATGTAGTTCCTCGTTCTTCGACGACTGCCTTCATGTGTGAAGGTCTTACACCGTCTCCAGAGGCGTGACTTCCCGATTGTCCCTCGGTAGCTTTGACAGCGGAGCTGTCAAAA
>DAHVVD010000010.1 GCA_027328265.1 Microcaldota archaeon | reverse complement strand
AGAAAAGCATGTTACGGGTATAATTATATCCATTGTTCCGCTTTATGTATTCAGTAAGCTGTTCCCTTGTGATAAATTCCTCTGTTATTGGGATAAACTCGTCGTCTCCTATGCTTCCTCCAGGTTTCATGTGTCTTGGTTCCATTATCTCACATTCTCTCTGCTAGGATAGAGATCAATATAGTATGCACCTTCCCGCTCTGGCATTGGGCCTAATATAAGTTGTTTCATTTTTTCACCAATTATTCTTTTATGGCAGTGAAAACCCACGCGTTTGCGCGTGCGGATGAAACTGCACAGATGTAATTTCTCCTTCCGCACGTTTTCAAGGCTGCCGTTAGGCCGCCGAAACGTGATAAACGTGAATGATGGAAACTATGAAAATAAAAGCTTTGCGCACAAGGCGCGCACTCTATCGATGTAAGGATATCAAGAATAGGGTTCCTTTTCAGGGTCTAAACAACTCATTATATTGCAGAAATAGCAGCAGGAGGAGCGTGCCAGTAGCACGCCCCTTGCCTACTGTGGAGGTGATATAATGAGTGTATTGGTCGTCTTGCCAGCATCAAATTTGTAAAAGACCTTGTGCCCCAGCTGGTATCTCTCCAGCAATCCTTCCCTGTAGAGCTTGTTCATCCTTGCGCATGCCGCGTTCCTTCCCTTGTAGTTCATGGCCTTCATCAGGTCATCAGCGCAGATCATGCCGTGGGTCTGGACAAAGTCAAGTATCTTGGCGTCGAGCGAAGAGAGCGGAACCTCCATGCTGTACTGGCCTTCCTTGTAGGCAGGCTCGTCGTAGAGCCTCTCTATCTCCTTCTCGAGCTTGCCTATCTTTCCGGTTATGCTCGTCAGGAGGCTGTTTGTCCTCTCCCTCTCTTCGATCATGTATTTTATGAGCGTAGGAACAGTGCTCTCAGGCGGTATCGTCTCCTTCTTGCTTATGAGCTGGTCGAGCTCCCCCTTCAGGGACTGGAGCTCTTTCTCTAATTGTTCAGTTTTCTTGGACACACACACCACCATATTCACGAACGATTCATGTACCTATCGCAATCCCTTCATGAGCCTTCTATGAAAGAATCACGATTGAATCATAGTATAAAAACGAAAGGCATATAAACATTGCTTATTAGTGGCACTATATATGCGCAGGAAATTTCCAGTAATAAAGTAATTTATTCTTAGGCTGCGACTAGAGTGCAGATGCAAATGGAACACATACTTATCCCTGAGAAGAGGGCAAAGCTCCTCGAAAAACTCCTCGGCAACGTAGAAAAGATGCTATCCTGCAAGATAAAGATGGTTGAAGGGAACGAGGTGGTGATAAACGGCGATGCCTACTCCGAGTTCAACGCGAAGAACGTTATCCAGGCATTCGGAAGGGGCTTCGAACTCGAGAAGGCCTACAAGCTCCTAAGCGAGGACTACTTCTCGAAGTACGTCAACTTCAAGGATTTCTTCAGCAACGAGGAGCAGATAAGGCGGATAAAGGCGAGAGTCATAGGAAGCTCGGGCAAGACAAAGCTCTACATAGAGGAGCTTAGCGGCGCTGACATCTCGATCTACGGCAACACCATAGGCATGATAGGCAAGGCAGGCGAGCTCACCATCGCGAGCGCCGGACTCCAAATCCTGCTTGAGGGAGGAAACCATAAGAAGGCTTATAATATAATGGAGAGGATGCATAGGAAACTGAAAGAGGAAGGATGATGGCGGCCAGGCAGAGCGCGGACGAGATCTTCCGCGAGTTCAAGGAGCACTCCATATCGGAGTTTTTCAGGAGGAACAGCCAGATGCTCGGCTATTCAGGGAAGGTAAGGTCGCTTACCACTATAGTACACGAATACCTCTCCAACTCTCTCGACGCATGCGAGGAGGCAGGGATACTGCCTGAAGTGAAAATAGCCGTAAAGGAATTGGCTGAGAGCAAGTACAGCGTCACAGTCTCTGACAACGGCCCCGGCATACCGGGCAAGCACGTGGGCAAGGCGCTCGCGACGGTTCTTGCAGGCACGAAGTTCCACAGATACCTGCAGCAGAGGGGGCAGCAGGGAATAGGCGCCTCGGGGTGCACATTATTCTCCAAGATAACCACAGGGAAATCTATACACGTCAAGTCAGGCACCTCGAGGGAGCATTACGAATGCGATGTAACCCTCGACATAAAGTCGAACAAGTCACTAATCGAGAACATGAAGAAGATGGACTCAGATGCCACCGGCACAGAAGTTTCCGGAGAGTTCGGCGACGTGAAGTACGAGAAGAGCGACCACGGTGTCTATGAATACGTAAAGAGGACTGCGCTCTCCAATCCCCATGTCACCATAAGGCTCACCGAGCCCGATGGAAACGAGGCTGTCTTCCTCAGGGCAACAAACGAGTTGCCGAAGAGGGCAAGGGAGATAAAGCCCCATCCGCTGGGCATAACAACAAACGACCTCGTGGACTTCGCGCACAGGAGCGAGAGCAGGAAGATAACCTCTTTCCTGCAGGAGAGTTTCGCACGAGTAACGCCGATGAAGATAGACGAACTCCGCGGAATAGTGAAGGACGTGGACCTCGACTCCGATCCCAGATCCATCAAGTGGGAGGACGCCGAGAAGCTTGTCAAGGCCTTCAAGGAAATAAAGTGGATGGCCCCTGAACTTGATTCCCTCTCAGAGATCGGCGAGAAGCAGATAGAGATAGCGATAAAGAACATACTCAACCCGGTATTCGTCAGCGTTATAGAGAGGAAGCCGAGGGTCTTCAGGGGCGGGATACCCTTCGTTGTAGAGGCGGGGATAGCATACGGCGGAAGCGCAGGCAAGCCGAGAGAAATATCAAAAGCAGAGGCAGCGACTGCGCCAATAGACGGGCAGCGATCCTCTTCCGAGGGAAACATCCTGAGGTTCGCAAACAAGGTGCCCCTGCTCTTCGACGCCTCCAACTGCGCCATAACAGAGGCAGCGAAGGGCATAGACTGGAAGAGGTACAGCATAGCGAACTTCGACGAGGAGCCGATAAGTGTGCTTGTGAACGTCTCGAGCGTCTACGTTCCATACTCTGGAGTGGGCAAGCAGGCCATCTCGCAGGAGGAAGAGATAATAGACGAGATAAAGCTTGCGGTCCAGGACTGTGCGAGGGCACTGCAGAGATACCTGGGCGGCGTCAGGAGCAAGGAGGTTCAGGAATCGAGGTACAAGACGATAATGAGGTACGTAAGCCAGCTCTCCGGCGACCTGAGCGACATCACAGGCGCAAAGAGGGAGGAGATCGAGAAGTCGCTGAAGGCTCTTGTCGAGCAAAGATACAGTCAGCCATCCGATGAGGAAGAGGAGGCTGACCAGAAGCAAGAGGAGGGGGGCTCAAAACCTGGGGAAGGCGAAAAGGGGGAAGAAGCAGAAGAGGAGTAACTACTTTATCACTACCTTGTCGCTTAGCTCCACTATCCTGTCGACGCTGTAGTTTATCGGGTTGCCGAAGCTCGTGTTTATGACAAACATCCCCTTCTTGATGTTTACCCTGTCCACCTTTCCTATCAGGGCGCCAAGCTCGTTCACGACAAGCTTTCCCCTGAGCCTCCTGGAGGCTATGGTCCTGCGCCTAAGGGCGCCTGCCAGATACGAGACCGCTATCCCGATGGCCAGCGCTATTATTGCGTAGTCAACGAACTCGCCGAAGTAGATCTGGCCTATGATCCAGGCCACGAAAGAGTAGAGAAGCACCCAGAGTATTATCGAGGAACCGATGTAGGAGCCGTACTTGAAGCTCCTGAAAAGGTATCTGGTGCTCCTCGCGTCTATGATCCTTCCTAAAAGGTAAAGCAGGAGCACTATGGGCAGGAGGAGCAGAAAGCCCTCTACGCCATAGGAGACCGCTGCAAGAGAGTTTGCCGAGAGCTTGGCCTGCGAGTTGTAGTTTCCGAAGCCTATGAAGAGCCCTGCGACTACGAAGATCACCGAGCAGAGGTAGAAGGCGAAGCTCATCCTCTCCACGCTGAAGCCGAACCCCCTGAACGAGCTAAGGAGAGAGTCCTCGAGCCCGAAGCCCTTCACGAGCAGGTAAAGCCCTATGAGCGCCATAGGCAGCTCCCAGCCCCAGCCCGCGAAATAGCTCACCGCGAAGAGCAGCACAAGCACCGCAGGTATGCCGAAGACTATCCTCGCATAATGCGGCTCCTTGAGCTTCTCGAGCAAAGTGAAGTAGGTGTTCTCTAGGCTCTGCGCCTGCTTCATTGTAACGTATCTCACGCTGTTTATCTTGATCCTTGACTGTATTATCGGAAGCACGCGGTTGTCGCTCGCGCCGTCGGTGACGAGTATGCAGCCGTCGGCCTTGTTCTGGTCCAGGACGAGCTCGAACTGCCTCGCGAACTCCCTGTCCGCGTCATAGCCCTCCTTCTCCGAGCCGGTCACCGTAGCTATGCTGACGCCGTATCCATCCTTCTTTAGCTCGTCGTAGAGCTTGACAGCCTCGAACATCGTGTTCGAGTCAGTGTCCTCCGGATCCGCCAAAGCCAGCTGAGAGGCGCCGTTGAGGTTCTGCACCCTGCCTGTCAGCGGCCCGCTTATCCCTGTCTTCCTGAAAAGGTCGTTGTCTATGTCTACCGCTAGAACCAGAATCCTCTCCTCCTTCTGCTTGGGGCTGATTCTAGAAGCCATACCATCTCCCAGGATTAATGGAAAAGAAAACTTAATAAGTCTGCTGAGGGTGTATATAAATGACGAACACTAATCTTAAATGCCAGGGTGGCAGAATCTGGTATCGCGCTGGTCTTGAATTTGTTCAAGAGCTGACAAACGGATGATGCTACAAGCGAACCAGTGCCCTTCGGGGCTTTAGGGTTCAAATCCCTACCCTGGCGCTATAGAAAGCCACATATGTCTATAGATTTATGTTGATATTTATTGTTAAATTTGTTGTTAAAGATCTAACATATCCTTCATAATTGTCTTTATTTTGTTTATTTGTTGTCCGTCTATTCTGCCTATTTGATTTCCAGTTATTCTTCCCTTATCTATGGCTCTGAGTTGGAATACCAAGGCTACACTGTTTCCTTTCAGATTCGTTGAATCTGTTTTATTTATCTGCACAGTATAAGGAAGATCAAGGCGGTTTAGATTGCTAGTAAGTGGTATTGCCAAACACATGCTTAACTCGCTTATCACTTTGAAGATGATCGCGGGCCGAGGATAACTTTGCTCATGTCCTTTTCCCGGACCAAAGTCTACATTGTAGATTTGACATCCTCTCCCAACTGAAGGTTGTGAGATTCCCCTGCATTCATTCTGTGTGGGTGGTTTAAGGTTTGTTTCTTTCACGAATTCACCACACTTCCTGACCCTCGAACCAAAGGATTCTCACCGAGCCATTCATGTTCATTCCAATGAAATACCGCTGGATTTGCCAGAGCATCCACTACTCCTATCCCGCTTCCTTTTGACA
>DAHVVD010000009.1 GCA_027328265.1 Microcaldota archaeon | reverse complement strand
GCATTTTAGTCTACCTGAAATGCCAAAAACTCTACCTGAGCCTGCTTTTGATGGCTCCATTCTTATGGAGCTATCTAACCGCCAACCTGTTCTTCAAACTGACCGCTTGGCTCAAAGAAAAGGCTCCGTCAATGCCTTCGTAGAGTGCCTTCTTGTTGGTGCTTATGTATATCATTGTAGTGTTTGGCTTGGTATGCCTTGCGAATTTGCTGGTTAGGAACACATTACCATTTGTCTGCTCCGCAAACTTGGTAATTGCGTAGTGCCTTAGGCTGTGCGTGGTAAGCCTATGTAGGCTTCTAGGCACTCTGTCGTTTAGCTCGTCGCTTTGGTCGTATACTTCGCTAAGCCCTGCCTTTTCTGTGTAGTATCTGAATCTGTTTCTTGCGTAGTTCTCGGCAACGTAAGGCACTTCGGTGTTGCTTTTTCCTTCCTCCTTGAAAAAGATGCAACCTTGCGCCTTTTCTATTGCCTCGGTATGGGCTCGCAGGTATTCAAGCGTGGCCTTGAATAGTGGCTCAGGGATCAGCAGCTGGTCTAGGGTTCCCGCTTTCTCCGTCTTCACTACAAGTTCTCTTGTCTCGAACTTTATGTCCTTGACGTTCAAGCGCGTGGCTTCGCCTATCCTGAGACCTAACTGCGACTGGTAGGAAAAGAGTAACCTGAACTTGTCATTGTCTACAGCACGGAAAAACTTCTGTATTTCCTGTTCAGTGAAACCCTTGTTTAGTGCGCCGTATTTTGGTATACGGCTCCTTTGGAAGCGTTTCCTGAACTGCTGCATCACCATCTTTCTTACTTCGACGAGATGGTGTTTTGGCAAGTAGGGTAGTGTGTTGTCCAATTCGCTCCGTAAGGATGCGAATTGCGGCTTATTATCGCACACGGGGACTGGTTGCACCATGGTGCTGTTACTGGATGTGCACACTGCCGTGTGCCCGATTTTATTTCTTGGACTCGGCGGGATTCGCACCCGCGACCTCTTCGTTGCGAACGAAGCGCGCTGCTGCTGCGCTACGAGCCCGTGGTTTATCCTTTCCAGACTGCGTATTTATTTCTATGCGTAGCCACCTCTCAGATAACCTTATATAGGTGCTTAGTCATATTATATCAGAGCAGATGCAGTAGTCAATCTGAAAGTGCTAATTGTTTAAAAAACGGAATATTAGCTGTATGCTACTAATTTTGCTTTCGAAAGGTAAATGAAATGAAAGCGTTCGCAGAAATGGGGTTAGACCCTAGAATAGTTGAAGCTCTGAAGAGGAACAATTTTGTAAACTCTACAGAGGTACAGGAACAGACAATACCAGTAGCCCTTGAAGGCAAGGACGTCATAGTCAGGGCTAAGACAGGAACAGGAAAGACTCTCGCGTTCCTTGTGCCGATAAGGCAGAGGAGCAAGCCAGGATCCCAGCCGGAGACGCTTGTACTCGCGCCTACAAGGGAGCTTGCATTGCAAATAGCTGAAGTAGCCAAGAAGACAGCAACAGACCACCACAGAGGCGTGGCCGTTGTCTATGGAGGTGCGTCGATAAATGTCCAGGTGCAGGAGCTGCACAGGAACCCTGACATAGTCATAGGAACCCCGGGAAGAGTAATAGACCTCATAGAGAGAGGAGCGCTCAACATAGAGAGGATAAAGTTCCTCGTGCTCGACGAGGCAGACACCATGCTCGACATGGGTTTCATAGAAGACGTAGAGTTCATACTTTCAAGAACGCCAAAGGAGAAGCAGGTCATGATATTCTCAGCGACAATACCTGACAAGATAGTGAGGATAGCGCATAGGCACATGTACGAGCCTGTTTTCATAAAGGTAGGCGAGGATGACCAGTTAGTCGTGACCAAGATAAAGCACTTCTACTCGGCTGTCGACAACAGGATGAAATTTGCAACGCTCATGGCCTATATAAGGGACTACCGCCCAAAGAAGGCGATAATATTCGCAAAAACGCAGTATGCCGCAGACGCTATATTCGAAGGCATGAAGAGCCAGGGACTTGACGCAATACTTATGCACGGGGGCCTCACCCAGTCAAAGAGGGAGCATTCGCTTAAGCAGTTCAAGGCAGGAGGCAGGTTCCTCATAGCCACAAACGTGGCAGCTAGGGGGCTTGACATAGCAGGCATATCAGACATAATCAATTTCGACGTGCCAGACGACCCGCACACTTACGTACACAGAGTGGGAAGGTCTGCGAGGATGAATGCTGATGGAAGGTCTTTCACTATAGTGAACAACGAGCAGAGGAACATAGTTGGGGACATAGAGGAGATGACAAACATCAAGATGGAGAGACTCAGCCTTGACGGAAGCCAGTTCAGGGGCATAATAATATTCAAGAGCAACAGGTTCAATAGGGGAGGTGGACAGCACTTCGAAAGAAGGCAACGCTTTGGAAGGGAGAGGGGACCTGGGCATGGGAACTACAGCCATGGCCGCGACAGGGACCACGCCGAACATGAGAGAAGGGGAGGAAGGCGCTTCCCAAGCAACAGGGGCGGCTTCAACTCAAATAGGCATTAGTCTCAAGCAGAGATAGCGCACATAGGTAACCAGGCAAAGCACTACCACTTTTGATGGGTTTTTATCTATTTCCTTTGTATAGAATCTGGGTTTGATGGAAAAAGGAAAGACGAAGAGGGCAGAAACTATTTTCAAGAGAATCCTCGAGCAGATAAAACCTAGTAAGAAGGAGATAGAGGTCACAACAGTAAACGTCAACATACTTACAGAAAGGCTCAAAGAGATAGTGCCAAGAAGCGTTGAGATAAAGGTCGTTGGCTCGATAGCACGCGGAACCAACCTCAAGGGAGACGCCGATATTGATATCTTCATGCTCTTCGGCAAGAAATTTAATAAGGAAGAGCTCACAAGGATGGGGCTCGAATACGGCAAGAAACTTGTAGACAGGAAAAATGGGGAATACTACGAGATAAAATATGCTGAGCACCCTTATGTTAAGGCCTACTTCCCCAACATAGGCCTTAAGGCCGACCTTGTGCCTGCAAGCAAGATAGATAGTGCAGAAAATCTTGCAACTGCAGTTGACAGGAGTCCGCTCCATGCGGAATTCATAAACTCAAGACTGAGCAAGAGGCAGAAGGACGAAGTGAGGCTTCTCAAGTACTTTCTCAAGGCACACTCCATATATGGAGCTGAGGTAAAGGTTGGCGGCTTTTCAGGTTACCTCTGCGAACTGCTAATTTGCCAGTACGGCTCGTTTCTCAACTTTTTTGAGGTTTTTTCGAAGATAAAGCTACCCTCCATACTTATGCCAGCTAGCAAAGGATATTCAAATGATGAGGCTGTTGCGAAAAGGTTCGACTCCAGGTTTGTGGTCATAGATCCTGTAGACAAAGAGAGGAATGTTGCGGCTGCAGTCACCGAAGAGTCACTGGCCAAACTAGTGCTTCTTTCAAGGCAATTCATCTCAAACCCAGATGCAAAGCTCTTTTACGGAAAGGGATTTTCGGCAACGACGGCGAAAAGCCAGCTTGCCTCATTCATCAGAGATTCGGGTCTTGAAACCTTCCTCCTCGTTGCCAATGTGCCAGAGAAGAGCGCAGACATACTCTGGCCACAGCTCAGGAAGATCGGATGGCAGATAGAGGACTACATTGAAAGGTACGGCTTCGAGTCTTACCTTATGATACCTTGGATAGATAGCAAGAAAGGCTTCATACTTCTCCTCGCACCGGATTACAGGTTGAAAACGAGGCTGATGAGAGGACCAGATGTCTTCAAGACTGCCTCGACAGAGGCTTTCCTCAAAAAGCACAGAAGCGCAACAGGTTTCCCAATCAGAGACGGAAGTCTCCATGTGCTTGAGAAAAATCTTTACAGAGATATTTACGCTACTATGCGAGCAGTAGTATCAGGCAAGGCTATGAAGAGCCACAAGGACATAAGCTTAAGGTCCGCAAAACTATATCATAACGAGATACCAAAGGAATACTCGGAGGGCGCGATCTTCGAACTAAGGAAGGCGCTGAACATAGAGATGGGATGGTAATCTGCCGAAGAACGGCGAGATAGCGGACCGGTTTAGTGAGATAGCAGATATGATGGCGATAGAGGACGAGACGCGCATATTCGAGATAAGAGCATACAAGAAAGCCGCGCTAACAATAGAGACACTTCAGGAGGACGTTGAAGACATCTACGCAAAAGGGGGGATAAAGGCGCTGATGGAGCTTCCAGGGGTAGGGAAGAGCCTTGCAGAAAAGATAGAGGAGTACATCAAGACAGGCAGGATGAAGAAGTACGATGACTACAAGAAGAAATATCCGATAGACCTGAAGAACCTGACGCAGATCCAGAGCCTAGGCGCAAGGAAGGCGTTCAGGCTCTACAAAAGCCTAGGAGTAAGGAACATAGGCGATCTGAAGAAAGCTATCGGCAAGAAGAAGGTAAGGAAGCTCAAGGGATTCGGAGAGAAGAGCGAGAGCGAGCTAGCTAAAGGGATAACGATGCTCGAATCAGGTGGCGGAAGGATGCTGCTAGGGAAGGCCCTGCCCGAGGCAGAGGCGATGATAAGAAAGATAAAGGAGTCCGGGCTTGCCGAAAGAGCTGAGATAGCTGGTTCCACAAGAAGGAGGAAGGAAACAGTTGGCGACCTTGACCTTCTTGTAATCACGAAGAGCCCGGAGAAGATGTCAACATTCATCGAGAAGATGAGGGAGGTTGAGGGCATAATAGTGAAAGGCCAGACCAAGATCACTGTGAGGCTGAGGATAGGGCTGAACTGCGACGTCCGCATGCTCGAGAGGAAGAGCTTCGGTGCCGCGACGCAGTACTTCATAGGCAATAAGGCACACAATGTAAAGCTCAGGCAGATAGCGATAAAGAAGAGCTACAAGCTAAACGAGTACGGTCTCTTCAACAAAAAAGGAAGGAGAGTTGCTGGAGAGGAGGAGAAGGAAATATATGAGATACTCGGCCTGCAGTACATGGAACCAGAAATGCGAGAGGACAGAGGCGAAATAGAACTAGCTGTACAGCACAAGATCCCGAAGCTCGTCCAGCTCGAAGACATATGCGGCGACCTTCACATACATACCACATACAGCGACGGCTCTGACACAATGGAAGAGATGATAAAAGCCGCAATAACTTTGGGGAGGGAATACATCGGCTTCACAGACCATTCGAAGAGTGAGTATGTGGCAAAAGGGATGAACGACTCGAAGTTCAGGAAATATTCGGCTGAGTTGGACTCGCTGAAGAAGAAATACGAAGGAAGGATAAAGATACTGAAAAGCGCAGAGACTGACATACTCAAGGATGGTCGCCTCGACTTCGGCAGAAAGATTTTAGAGGAGATGGACTATGTTCTCGCTACTATACATACGAATCTGAACATGCCCCAGAAGGAGATGACAGATAGACTGGTGAGGTGCATAGAGAGCGGAATGGTTGACATGATAGCACATCCCACCGACAGGCTGATAAATCTCAGACCACCTCTCAACCTTGACCTTGACAGAGTCTTCCAGGCAGCACAAGACAACGGTGTCGTGATGGAGATAGACTCGTTTCCAGAAAGATTGGATTTGGGAGATGAAAACATAATCAAGGCAAGAGAATACAAGCTCAAGTTCGCTATAGACACAGATTCGCACAGGACAACCCACATGGGATTCATGAGGTACGGAGTATACACGGCGAAGAGAGGTTGGCTCAAAAAGGAGGATGTGATAAACACGCTCAGATTCGGAGACCTAATGAAGCACTTCGCAAAAAGAGGATAATAATGGCAAAAGTAGTGATAGGAGGCACCTTCGAGATACTCCATAAGGGACACAAGGAGCTCCTGAAGAGGGCTTTCGAGGCAGGTTCCTCGGTTTTCATAGGCCTGACCAGTGACGAGTATGTAAAGAGGGTTAAAAAGGAGAGGAATGTTTTGGGATTCGGTGAAAGAGAGAAGAAGTTGAGGGATTTTGTTTCGATGTTCGGCAAGAAGTTCGAGATCATGCCGATAAAAGAGAGGTTTGGCCCGTCTACAACTGGAAATTTCGACGTAATAGTTGTCAGCGAAGAGACCCATCCAACGGCACTGGAGATAAACAAGATAAGGGAGAAGAACGGGCTGAAGGCGCTTGAGATAATCAGGATAAGCTATGTGCTCGCAGAAGACGGGAAACCGATCTCAACCACAAGGATAATTAGAGGGGAGATTGACGAGGACGGCAAATTGAAAACAAAAAGTCAGTAGTCCTCTTCCTTATTTTCCTTCTCAGTCCTGCGCTCTGCGCATGTGCAACTGCAGTCGCAGTTCTCCTTGCACTTGCAACCTCTCGTGCATTAGCAGCTGCAGGTACCTCCGCACTCACAGCCTGCGCCTGCACCCTGGTTTGCCATGAGGAACTATTTGATAAAACCTTTTTTATATATTCATTCCTAAAGAATCTCTTTACACAAATGGGATGAGATGAAACTAGAGAACAAGATACTACTCATAGTCGTGATAGGAGTATTGATGGGCTCCATAGACACAACTATAGTGCTTCTAGCGCTGCCCACAATCACCAATTCGCTTAATACTAACCTCCTTTCTTCAATCTGGGTCATACTCTCTTACCTGCTTGTCCTCGCTGTTACTACAACTCAGTTTGGGAGGCTCGGAGATATCTACGGAAGGAGTAGGATGTTCAATCTTGGCTTTGTGATCTTTACCATAGGTTCCTTCTTCTGTGGATTTTCCCCCTCAATTCTTTACCTCATAATCTTCAGGTTCATGCAAGGAGCAGGAGGGGCCCTTATATCGGCTAACTCAGGAGCAATAATCGCCGACACATTCGAGCCGCACAAGAGAGGCAAGGCGTTCGGCTATGTGGCTGTAGGCTGGAACGTGGGCTCACTTCTGGGCATAGCACTTGGCGGCGTGCTCACAACATTCATAGGCTGGAGGTACATCTTCTACATAAACATACCTATAGGAATAGTCGGAACATATTACTGCCTCAAGTACATAAGAGACAACCCCAAGATAAATGCAAAGATAGACTTTGGTGGCCTCACGCTCTTCACAGTCGCTCTTCTTGCAATATCTTATGGCGCGCTGGAGTTTGGAGCCGCAGGCTATTCTTTGACGAATGCAGCGATATTGATAGCAGGAATACTGCTCCTGCTCCTCTTCTTCTTCATGGAGTCTAGGAGCGAGAATCCGCTGATGAATCTTCATCTCTTCAAGAACAACAAGGTGCTTACATTCTCGATGCTCTCGGCTTTCTTCATGAGCTTAGGGTATCTAGCTGTGGTCTTCATAATAATCATGTACCTGCAGGGCGTTAGGGGACTCTCGCCTCTCGATGCCTCGCTCCTTCTCGTTCCAGGTTACATAATAAGCAGCTTCACAAGCCCGTACATGGGCAGACTCTCTGACAAGTACGGCTCAAGGACTCTAGCTACTGGAGGCCTGTTACTCCTTGTAGTTACGACACTTGTTTACTTCTCGCTTACGCCGACGAGCAGTCTGTACTTGATACTAATAGCATCAGCAATAGCAGGAATCGGAGCATCTATGTTCTTCCCTGCGAATGCAAGCGCGATAATGTCGAATACCAATCCTGAGCACTATGGTAGCACCTCAGGCCTTTCAAGGCTGATGACGAGCCTGGGCATACTCTTCAGCTTCGTTGTAATACTCACGATAGCCTCTGCGGCGATGACAAGGCAGGTCGCATACCAGGTCTTCATAGGCACCTCAAAGGTCATAGGGGGCGTCTCAGCCGCATTCATAAACGGTATGCGAGCTTCTCTTGCAGCGTCTGTCATCATCCTACTCATCGCTGCGGCGCTTTCCTACATGAGAGGCAAGGAGAATAGAGAAGAAGTATATAGGAGGCAACACACTAAATCTTAGTAAGAAGCTTCTTTTTCTTCGATTCTACCATTATTGCTACTACGACATACTTGCCACTGCCTTTCTTACTGTACTTCATCTTATGGTACCTGCCGCTGTTGCCTGCTCTCATGCCGGTTCCGTCTCCAGAAATGTTCAATTCCTTGAACTCGGAAAGTTTGATTTTTGGCACGAAATCGTGCATTCAGTGCCATGCAGTCGAAAAGTTTTCATAGTACGGGCAGCTGCAACTCTGATAGCTTTCTTGCAATTCCTTCCGGGCCTCTGTAATTTACGAGTCGATGCCAGACCACCAGCCACCTCATAAACGAATTGGGAAAAGGGTACTGCCAGCCCCTCTTTCCCTCATTCATCTTTTCCAATTCCTTATCCCAGTTCTCTGCGAAACTGAAATCAAGGAAGAAAGTCCATCTGACAACGAGTTCCTCGTTGTACTTTTTCCAGTTCCTCCTGTCTTTATACTTGCATTTTCCAAACTGCTTTGGTCGTCTTGCTATGAAATCACGGGTTCACTGGTCGGGTGAAATACTGTGATATGGCAGACGTCATTAAAGAACTTTACATCGTAGGATAAGCGAGTCATTCAACAGAGCAATAAAGTTATCAATAGTGACGTAAAATCCACACCGTTTACGGGTGGGATATAAGCCACGAAGAGACGGAATATATGACGGACAACAAAAAGAAAGAAATATAAACGCAAAGGCTCATATAACCATGGTCATTGTGAAAACAACATACAAATTCAGGGCATATCCCTCAGTCAAACAGAAAGAGATACTGAACAGGCAGATGTATCTTTCAAAAGAAGCATATAATCTCCTTCTCAATCAATCGAAGACCTACTACAAACAAACA
>DAHVVD010000054.1 GCA_027328265.1 Microcaldota archaeon | reverse complement strand
TCTAACTGGTTTAGAAATCTTGACCTCAATCTTGACCTCGCCAGAATACCCAAACGTCTTCATGTCAGGTTCTATCCTAAGCGAATATCTTAAGGGTATCACATTCTCTCCAAGTGTCTCAACATTCTCAGTTCCAGCCATTCACTCCCCGTTTTTCATACCTTTGAGAAATTCCAATACCTCACTGCCATGGCCAAGGGGCCTTACTTTATTGTAAATCTTCAGTATCTCTCCATCCTTTCCTATTATGAAGGTCTTCCTCAAGATCCCCTTTCCGAATATTCCCCTGTCTCCATAAGCACCATATTCCTCTATTGCCTTCCTTTCAGGGTCTGAAAGGAGAAGAAATCCCAGTCCATACTTCGATGAAAACCTGCAGTGCGAGTCCACATCATCGGCGCTTATCCCAACCACCATGGCGCCTGCTTTTTTTATAGGAGCCATGCTCTTGCTGAAGCTCTTTGCCTCGATCGTGCAGCCAGGCGTGTCATCCTTGGGATAAAAGTAAAGGACAAGAGATTTCCCTGCGAATTCCTTAAGGCTGTGCGTCTTCCCGTCAGATCCGGCAAGGAGGAATTCGGGAGCTTTCTTGCCTTCAGTGAGCATCTAATCACTACTTAGTATCCTCAACAATTATTTATATGCTTGCCACTGCTATCTAATTGAAGTCCCTGTACCTAGTGATTTTCTGAGGCTTAGCGATTTTTTCAAGAAGTTTAGAGGCAAACCAGACAAAGTTAGTATCATGCTTACAAACATAACACTCAAGTTCGTAGGCGACCATCACGCGCTCAAGGGCAGGGAGATAAATGAGCAAATATTCAAACTTGACATTCCTTTCCAGAACAGGATGGGCAGCGGTCTTCTTCCCGATAACCTCAAGGGCCCTGAGATAAGGATCAGCGAGATAAAGGTTGACCAGCCCTTCGAACTACTCGGCGTCTCGCCCCAACCTCCAGTATCTGTCCCGTATCTCTCAAGCCAGATGTTCAAGCTGAGGATAAGGGCACCGTCTACCAACTATACGGGCCCTCTTGCCATAGCCTTCAACACTGACAGCAAAGAGAACGTGAACATAGACGTCAGCAAGCTCGTTCTCATCGACGGAAATAACAGAGCCGAAGTAGAGGAGAGCAGCAACAACATGATACTCAAGAAGTCGCAGATAGTCAGGCGCGACATACAGGTGTACAAGATACTGAAGTACGGAAGGAAGGTGACCTCTCTTTCAATAAACAAACCCTTTGAGATAGCGTCTTCAGAACCCTCAGCACCTTTCACCATCGACAGGAAGGATAGCTACGTTGTCAAGGTCTTCATCAAGTGTCCCGATTTCAATTACGCCGGGCCTATGGAAATAAGCTTCAGGTAGAGAAGATATGCAGACATATAAACACAAACGTATAACTGAGTTATCTATTGTGGCGTAAAATCCACGCCGTTTACTGGCGTGAGGATGTCACATAAATAAAGGATAACCGGAGTGCTGGAATGATAAACTATTACGAACTGCTTCTGCTTGGAGCGATAGCTGGCTTCACAATCTTCCTCGGTTTTCCTCTGGCACTGATGAACGCCAGCGCAAAGAAGAAGGCGTTCCTCAACGCGCTTGCGATAGGCATCCTCATCTTCCTTGTGGTTGACGTCTTCGGTCACGCCTGGGATACCGTCACCAGTACTGTTGTAAGCGCGCTTGCTGGAAAGGTACCGATGGCAAGCGGCATAGCACTCCTCATTACTATGTTTGCTGGCATAGCCCTGGGTCTCATCGGCCTCGCAGTCTACGAAGGCAGATACATGAAAGGGCCAGCGAAGACAGAGGAGAAGCTTGAGAAAAGCATGGCTGGAAAGGACTCTATGCACCTAAACAGATTAAGACTCGCCACAATGATTGCGATAGGGATAGGTGCACACAACTTCAGCGAGGGTCTTGCAATAGGCCAGTCTTACGCTGCAGGTGTGATAGGACTTGCCCTTTTGCTAATAATCGGATTCGGGGCCCACAACGCAACGGAGGGATTTGGGATACTTGGTCCATTCGCCACCAGCGAGAGAAAGCCGCAGCTGATCACCCTTATCAAGCTGGGTCTGATAGGAGGTGGGCCCACCTTTATCGGTACTCTTATTGGTAGTATCTGGGTTTCCCCTATACTGTATGTGCTCTTCCTGGCCTTTGCTGGAGGTGCACTCATCTTCGTGATACTGCTCATGTATACAGTGGCCGCAAAACAGACCTCGAACAAGGTGCTGATGACAGGGGTCTTTCTTGGGCTGATGGTCGGCTTCATCACAGACCTGATAGTCTCTCTTGGTGGCGCATGATCTAGCATTCTACACATCTTTAAATAGATTTCTCTCCATATAATTAGCAATCAACAAAGACAGAGATAGAGAACGATCGTGTTTTTCATGGATGCAAAAGGCGGAAACAAACTACTGGCAGTCATACGTGTCAGGGGCAGGGCAGGAGTGAGGCACGACATAAAGGAGACTCTCTCAAGGCTGAACCTCGATAGGATAAACAACCTCACTCTCATCTACGGCACAAAACCCAACATGGGAATGATAAAGAAGTGCAATGACTTCGTGACATATGGCGAGATAAGCAATGACCTTCTCGGGAAACTCGCTTCAAGGAAAGAATTAAGCGTTAAGAAGGAGGAACTCGAGGAGATCTTTGGTGGCAAGAAGAGGCCGCGGGACTCGATAAGATTTCCGATCCGCATGCACCCTCCGCGAAGAGGCTACGAGGGGATAAAGCACTCGTACAGCAACGGCGGCGCGCTCGGATACAGGGGCGAAAAGATAAACGAGCTCCTCAAGAGAATGATGTGACGTGATATAATGGTCAAAAGGATGAAGAAGAGAAACAGGAAGTTCCTCGGCACGAGGAGATGGGGAGCAGGAAACATAAAGAACAGGAGAGGTGCAGGGGACCGCGGCGGAGTCGGGAAGGGAGGCGGGAAGCACAAGTGGTCATGGACAGTAGTTTACGCTAAGGAGACAATAGGCAAGACAGGATTCAAGCCATGGAGAAAGAAAATACTCAGCGAGATAAACCTCGACTCGCTCTCAAACAGGGCAATTGAGGCTGGAGGAGAAAAACCGACGATAGAGCTCAAGGGCTACAAGGTTCTCAGCAATGGCACCCTATCAAGGCCAACTGTTGTTAAGGCCACCTCTTTCTCGAAGAAGGCGATGGAGAAGATAAAGGCGGCAGGAGGCGAGGCCGTAAAGCTATGATCTGATGGAGAGCCTCAAGATCGCATTCTACACAGACACATATCTACCTGCAATCGACGGCGTCGTAAGCTCGATACTAAATTTCAAGGGAGAGCTCGAGAGCCGCGGCCACACGGTCTACATCTTCTCGAGCCACAAAATAGGGTCAACAGCTGCGCATCCAAAAAACACCTTCCTTTATCCAGGCATAGACTTCAAGCCATACCCCCAGTACAGCATGGCGATCTTCCCATACAACTCGATAGCCAAGCTAAAGAACCTCAAGATAGACATGATCCACGCCCACACGCCACTGGTTATGGGCCTCGCCGGCCTGATAAGCGCAAAGCTCGGCAAGTATCCGCTGATAGGCTCCTACCACACCCTGATAAACCACAGGACCATAGTGAACGACTACTATCCCAAGAACGTGCAGCTCAAGAAACTCACCTCGAAGTACATGCTGAAATACATCCAATTCTTCTACAGGAGGTGCAACGCCACAATAGTGCCATCTGATGTCATAGCCAAGAGGCTCAGGAACTACGGAGGCATAGAGAATATAATGGTGGTGCCTAACAGCGTCGATCTCAAGACCTTCAATCCAAAAGTCAGCGGCGACGAGCTTAGGAAAAGCCTCGGCATAAAAGAGAAGGAGAAAGTGGTCCTATACATGGGAAGGCTGAGCAAGGAGAAGAAGATAGAGGTGCTCCTGAACTCTGCCTCGCTACTGCTCAGGAGAAGGAAAGACATCCACTTCCTGATAGGAGGCACAGGCCCTGCTGAATCTCACTACAAGTCAATGGCAAAGAGGCTTGGGATACAAAGGCACGTGAGGTTCCTCGGCCATGTGGAGAGAAGCACCCTTCCGAAACTTTACGCTGCCTCAGACACGCTCTGCCTGCCATCTACATTCGAGACCCAGGGAATAGTTTCGATAGAGGCTATGGCAACCGGCACTCCTGTCGTGGGCGCCAACTCCCTCGCTCTGGGCGAGCTGATAAAGAACGGAAAGAACGGCGAAAAGTTCAGACCAGGCGACTACAGAGGGTGCGCAGCGAAGATAGAAAAGGTTTTAAATGATTCATCTCCATATATTTGTCATACATTGAAGACAGCAGGCGAGTTTTCTGTCGACAAAGCGACCGACAAGCTGCTGGGAGTTTATAATTTAGTCCTGTCAACATACAATGGCTGATTTACTGAGCGAAAAGGAGAAGGGGGGAAAGGTGGAAGCGAAGGCCGCAGATGAGCAATCTACTCCTCAAGCCCCACCTGTGAAGAAGGAGACAGGCCCAGGAGGCGAGATAAACACCAAGATAGAGGAAGAGAGAAAGAAGAAGGGCATGCTCCTTGACAACCTGAGAAGGTTCAGGAGGAAGCTCAACTACAAGTTCGCTGAGAGGGAAGCGATAGCCAAGCTCGCTGAGATGAGCAAGAAATCTACAAAGAACATAGGCTACCTCCGCAGGAAGAAGGAGAGCCTTGAGTTCCGGATTTCCACCGAAGCTTATACTCTGGATGCGGAGAAGGAGCTGATAAGGAAGAAGAACGAGGTAGAGAAAGAGCTCGAGGAGGCGATAGCGAGCTACAGGATGAGGAGGAAGGCAGAGTTCGTGGCCCATGACATAGAGGAGCTGACAAAGCAGATAGAGAACACAAACAAGGAGCTTCAGGAGCTCGAGAGGAGACTCGACGTACTTTACTCTGGCCTAAGGAGATCGAGAGGTCAGGCAAACAAGCCGAGAGTGCGGCAGGAGCAGAAAATCCAGGAAGTGAGCTTCGCAGACATCGCGATTATAAAAGACAAGAAGGTCGGGAAGGAGAACGGTGCTTGATTGCGGATAACTTTTTTTGGTGCAGCATCCGAGATAGGAAGAAGCTGCATAATGGTCGAGAGCGAGAACGCCAAGATACTCCTCGACGCAGGAGTCAAGATTGGTGCGCAGGAGGAGTATCCACTTATTGATGACAAGGAGCTCAAATCGATAGACGCAGTGATAGTCTCGCATGCACACCTGGACCATTCAGCCTACCTGCCTCACCTCTACACTGCTGGATTCCAGGGCCGTATCTACGCCACAAAGCCCACAGTCGAGCTTATTAACATACTAGTGAGCGACTATCTCAAAATCTCGAACCCAAGCAACGTGACGAGAGAGGGATTCGCCAAGATGCAGAAGCACTTCGAAATGGTCGAGTACTACAAGGAGTTCAAGATAAAAGACATAAGCCTCAGACTGGTTCCCGCAGGTCACATACTCGGCAGTGCAATGATAGAGGCGCATGTTGGAAAGAAGAGGCTTATCTACACAGGAGACGTCAACCTCAGGACGACAAAGCTGCTAGACGCCGCATACACCGAGTACCTCAACGCAGAGGTGCTGATTACTGAGAGCACGTACGCAGGCGAGAAGGACATTTTTGCCTCTGAAAAAACTACACTTGGCGCCTTGACCGCGAGCATAAAAGAGACCCTGACCAAAGGAGGCAAGGTACTGGTGCCGAGCTTCGGTGTTGGAAGGGCACAGGAGATACTCTTCATACTCGACGACTATATGCGATCAGGCGCGTTTCCCACAGTGCAGATATACACAGACGGGATGGTCAACAAGGCCATGAGGATCCATAGGCACAACGTCATCTACTGCAGGGACGAACTTCAGAAGAGGATCCTTCTCAACGACGACGATCCGTTCAAGAGCAAGAACTTCGTGCAAGTGGAGGGCATACAGGAAAGGAAGAAGATTATGAGAAGCAATGAATCCTCGATAATAGTCACGACAAGCGGCATGCTGACAGGAGGGCCAATACTCAAGTATCTGGTACAGATGGGAAGCGACGAGAAGAATAAACTTATACTAGTTGGATATCAGGCAGAAGGAACACGAGGAAGGGAGCTTGCAGACGGAGCCAAGGAGCTCGAGATAGACGGGAGAAAGGTAAAAATTAATCTCAAGGTTGAGCAGTACAGGCTCTCTGCTCACGCGGACAGGGCGCAGCTTGCCACGCTAGTAGGCAAGATAAAGAACCTCCAGGACATCTTCATAGTCCACGGAGAACCATCAAAGTCGAAGGAGTTCGCAGACGTTCTAAAGAACAAGTACAAGGTTCATCTGCCGAAGCTAATGGACAGCTTCACTCTCTAATTTCAAGGCCTAGCTATTCCATGAGCAGAATCGCGTCTCTCAAGTTTACCCACAGCATCATAAATTTCTTTTTTAGCTTCTACCACATCTCCCTTTTCAAGGAGGGCTTTCACCTTTTTAGCTACAGTTTCAACCGCTCTAGGATTTTTTTCAGCTATGTCTCTTAGCCCGTATGCAAAAACTTCAGCAGTCCTCTGGTTAGGTGCCTTTAGTAGCGCCTCTTCAACAGCAGTAATAGCAGCAGCAGTAATGGCGTCAAGATCTCGACGCTCTGGAGCCCGACGCTCTGGAGAGGAGACTAACCAACGCCTTATAGGGTTTAACCTTTGTTTCATTCTATCGGTGTTCAAGTCTACGGTGTTCAAACCTACTTTCCCGTTTCCTTGTGACAATTTCAATTTCAAGTTTGTTTCTGTCATTCAACCTACATCTTATTTTGTTATGTATTTTCACCTATATAATATTATCTATTACTAAGTTTTAGTGTATTATCCAGAAATAAGTTTCTCGCGACAAAAGAATATGATTTTGTAAAAGACATACAAATCATGAGGAAACTGACCAACAGGCAGATGAGAGGGATAATACGGGAAATGAGGAAAGGAGAACAGTCAACATTCAGGGCAACACAATTACTAAGTTTTAACATCGTGAGCGGGAAATCCCACACCCTCTTCAGGGGGTTCCCTTTAGGGGTGGGATGAAAGCGAACCGCTGTCATAGGAAGTATGATGCCGATAGGTATATATAAGAGTATGTTTATATATTAGTCATGCCAAAAGGATATAGTGCTTCCAAGACAAGTGTTCATTTCATGGGCTATCATTTCGTCTGGTGTTCTAAGTATAGGAGAAAGGTATTGGTTGATAAAGTGGAACAACGACTAAAGGAACTGATAAAGGAAAAGGCAGAACGATTAGAATGCAGAGTTCTTGCACTTGAGGTCATGCCCGACCAC
>DAHVVD010000053.1 GCA_027328265.1 Microcaldota archaeon | reverse complement strand
AAGTCACGCTCAGGAAGAGAATGCAAGACCTCAAAGCGAGGCGACTCTCGATGAACTGAGAACTGTAAAAAACAGCCTTTCTGGTGCAGTCCATGTATGAGAAAGGAAGCTCCCAACCTTCAGTTGGGAGAGATGTCACATTTATGAGCCAGGCGAAACTCCAGTCTGCTATGGAGTACCTCATGACCTACAGCTGGGCAATACTGATACTCGCCATAATAGGAGCCGCACTTTTCGCTCTCGGAGTCTTCAATCCCGCAGGCTCAGCAAGCCAGACATGCGAGCTCGAGGCTGGCTTCAGCTGCATAAACTACTACATGGTGCAGAACGGCATGCTTTACATAAATATACTCCAGACCACAGCCACTCCAATAAACATAACCGCGATGGGATGCAACTCAAACTCAACCTACATACCTGTCAATACGATCACTCCCCAAGTGTACATGCCAATAGGCACAAACTCAACATTCGGCGTGCAGTGCTACCAGTACAAGACAGCTTTCAGCGGCAGGGTCAACCAGCCTTTCATCGGGTACGTTGCAGTGAACTACACCGATGTCAGCACAGGCTTCCCCAACCAGATCTACGGAACGATAAACGTCAAAATCGCAAGATAATCAGAAGTCCGACATGCTCTTCTGCATGCCAGATCTTTTCTTAGGCTGATTCCTGTTAAGTATGTCAACGACACCGAAGACGCCATCATACCCTGGAGTAATGTTTACCTTCTTCTCCCGGACATTGCCTATCGCCTTCGCAAGCTCCTTGTCCACATTAGCTATTTGGTCAGTGCTTGCATTTAGAAGAACGTTGAACTCAGTGCCGAACTCTTTTATCAGTTTGCTGTAGCTCTCCTTTACAGAGGTCGAGGAGACCGACTTCTTGCTCACGTACGCAACGATCTCGATCAGTGGAACAGCATTGACGAAAGGAACGGCACCACTCGGTCTGAAGCCTTCCTCCCTGTCTGCCAGCTCCTCGACCCTGTGCATTACTCCCATTGTCAGCTTTTTCCTGCATACAGGGCAGACGCCATTGTACTTCTTCGCTTCGTCAGGGGTGAAGGAGACTCCGCAGTTCCTATGTCCGTCATAATGGTATTTGCCCTCTTCAGGGAAGAACTCCACAGTGAAGTCAAGCTTTTTCTCGGTTATGCACCTAATAAGATTGTCGTAAGTGGGAACCTCTTCAGAGCTGAAGACAACTGCTTCCCTTCCCAACTTAGGCAGTGAGTGTGCATCGCTTCCCGAGATAAGGACTATTTTGTCTAGTGCAGAAACTGTCCAATTCATTGCAGGATCTGAATTTCCACACCAAATTGGGATACCATTTCTTCTAATATAAATAACACCATTAGGTACAGTCACACAGTAAACATTACTATTGAAGTTAGACCATTTTTCTATCTGTTTCTGTTTTTTAACCTGAGAAGGGATTATACTATGTAGATTTCTTCTAATAAAGTATATTACCCAAACATCATGAGATGCTTTATATTGTCCTTTGCCTAAAGAAACAAGGGGCTTGCCCTTTTTAATGCCCGCTTTGTAATAGGCAGATATCCCCATTTTCAAGGCTATTTCTTGAAGGTCATCTCTTAACTTCATTGAATTTGTTGTAGCGGAAAGCCCCTTTCCAGACCTACCATATATGTGACCATCCCCTTTTATATAATATTCAAAAAATACCGATAGATACTCTTTAGACAGGTTTTTGATTTCCTTTGGTATATATTTGTTATAAGATTTACCAAACCTACTAAGATAACTAAACAATTGAAAATTTCTCACCAGCAATTGAGGGCATGTTCCGCTTTTAAGCAAAAGCGGATTGAACCCCATCTCTTCAAGTAGTTTTTTCATTTCTGAAAGAAGTGATTGATTAGTATTGCTTACCACAACATCATAATCGCCAGAATTTCCATTTGAGGTATTACCTTCAGCTATCCAAAAACCTAAAAATTTTAACCAAGGTAATATAGGCAACAATTGTTTTCCTTTTTTTCTAAAACCGGAGTAATATTTACTACCATGTCTTATTTTTACTTTAGGTAATTCGAAATAGTCAATTGTTTTCCCAACCCAAATGCCGTCCTTTTTAAGAGTTTTTGATTTTCCAAAAAGCGTTTCTGTATCTTTAAGATAAAATATTTTTTTCTTTCTGTGTGAAGCAAATGGTGTATAAAAGAGTCTATGGTTAGGTGTGACTAGTAAGTCTACTCTTTTTGTCTTCAGCATGTACATTTTACCTTTGTATTTATACTTCCAAATTTTAGTAGGTCTTTGAAATTCTATTTTTGTTGTTTTTGGATTTAAACTGCATACCTTGTCTTTAAACGAAATTTCAGTAAATTTTTTCCATCCATTTTCTGTCAACACTTCTGTTTTTATATCATAACAAGACAATCCGGTTTCTATAGCTTTTATGTGCATTGCCTGGTCTTCGTATGCCTCCTTCAGTGAGCCAAACCCATAAGAGCCGAACACCCCGTACCACGGAGTCCAGGCATGAGCAGGAAAGACGAATATCTCCTTGCCTATACTGTGTATTATCTCGGTGAATTCGCTGAGGCTCACGCTCAGCATTGGCCTTCCATCGCTCTTCAGATTTCCGAACTTCTTTATCTCTTCGCTTATCCTCTCCACTGTGCCGATGTCAGGGGCAAGAAGGCAGTTGTGAACTTTCTTGAAGCCCTTCCCATCGTTGAATATGGTGCAGACCTCCGAGCTGAGTATGAAATTCACAGAATTCCTGCCCTTTAGCTTGTATACTCCGTTGTCGTATTCAAGCTTGGATTTTATTTCTGAGAGCCAGTTGGGATGCATGAAGTCTCCAGTCCCGATTATGTTTATCCCCTTCTCGATAGCTGCCTGGTTTATGTTTTCGAGAGTGAGAGCATCGCTGCACGCTCCTGCATATTTTGAATGGACGTGTAGGTCAGCTATGTATCTCATGCTACTTGCTCTTCATCTCTTGTAGCCGAGATCCCTGAGCAGCTTGTGCCTCTTCTCTTTCTCCTCGTCACTTTCAACCCCTCTTGGAGGCAACCCGTCCACCACCCCAATCACCGACCTCATCCTGTCTGAATTTCCAACAAGGACTGTTAAAGGATTCGCTGTTGCACAATACACCCTTGCAACTTCTGGCACATTCTTTACGCTATTCATGACGTTTATCGGATATGCACTCTTGAAGAGGATTATGAAAGTATGGCCAGCTGAGATTCTCATCATGCTCTCCTCAGCCATCTTTATGAGGTTCGGATCGTTGCCATCGCTCCTGACAAGCAAGGCTCCACTCGCCTCCGAGAAGGCGATGCCGAACTTCACTCCTGGCACCGAGCCAATCATCGCCTCGTAGATATCCTCTACAGCCTTTATGAAGCCGGCATGGCCCAGGATAACCTGTGTCTCTTCGTCCTTCTCAACACCTACGTATTCTATTTGCAAATCCATTCAATCACGGCACCAGGCGCTTCCTGTCCCTAGGGAACATAGCGCACTCCTTAATATTATCCTTTCCTGAGATCTTCATTCCTAGCCTCTCCAACCCTATCGACCAGCCAGCGTGAGGCGGCGCGCCCTGTCTGAAGGCGTTTATGTAGAATTCGAACTCCTTCGGATCCTCTCCTCTCGACTTGAGCGCAGTCTCAAGCAGTTCAGCTGAGTGGATACGCTGTGCACCGCTTGCAATCTCGAGGCCGCCGTAGATGAAATCGTAACTGTGGCAGTAGAACGGATCCTTCTCGTTCGGCATGCTGTAGAAGGCGCGCACCGCAGTCGGGTACTCCCTGACTATCAGCAGATTTCCATATAGCTTAGCCAGGAGCGCCTCGGCATCTCGGTTGAAGTCCTCACCAAGCTCCATCTTGTGCCCGTTCTCGTTGAGCTTCTTAACCGCGTTCTTGTATTCCACTTCGGTTACCTTGGCGCTCTTGAGCTCTACGCCAAGCTTCTCTAGGTCTCCCTTGTTTTTCTTCTGGACCCCCTTGATTATCTCCTCGATCGTGTACTCAAGCATGTCTATCGCATCGTCATGGTCTGCGAAGCCCATCTCGATGTCCATCTGCGTTATCTCGTTGAGGTGGTAAGTAGTATTCGACTTCTCAGCTCGAAAGACAGGAGTCACGCAGAAGACGCGGTCGAAGCCGCCTATCACTGCAAGCTGCTTGTAG
Source organism: Microcaldota archaeon (assembly GCA_027328265.1). Classification (GTDB taxonomy): domain Archaea; phylum Micrarchaeota; class Micrarchaeia; order Micrarchaeales; family CABMGC01; genus JAJZIZ01. Next base: position 5,844 of record DAHVVD010000053.1, on the reverse strand, counting down.
AGCTGCGGCGACTGCGCGAGGTAGGCTGTCTCGCCGAAATAATTAACCTTGAAGACCTCTGCTCCGCCTTCTGTAGCCTCTTTGACCAGGGAAGGCGGTCTGAACTCTCCGAAACCCTCCTTCATGAGACATTCCCTAAAGCCTCCAAGTATCGTCGACTCTATGTTGAAGATTGCTGAAGTCTCAAGCCTTCTAAGGTCAATATATCTGTAGTCAAGCCTCACGTCAAGGTCTGCAGGAACCTTTCCTGTTGTCTCGAACGGTATGTTTGATGAAAGAGGATTGAGGTTTATGATCTCAGTTGGTATTATCTCATAGCCTTTCTTTGCTATCTTGTTGTCCTTGACCATGCCCTTTACCATGACGACACTTTCCTTGGGCATGCTCATGGCCTTGATTATGCCTTCATCAACCACGCCCTTCTTTGCCGTAACCTGTATTATGCCTGTGTGGTCCCTGAGTAGCAGGAAGATTACGCTGCCTATGTCCCTGACCTCGTGGACCCATCCTGAGAGCGTTACTTCCTTTCCATTCATACCCTCGTCGAGTTCCCCGATGTAGTGGCTCCTGTACCTGCTCTTCAAAGATACACCGAGAATAATTGGGTCAAAAGTAATTAATAGGTATGGCTAACTATGGCTAACTCTGCTTTAAGGATTAATCCATTCCAAGCTGACAATTACTTGGCAAGGGTTATAGCAATTGAGCTAACCTTCGATTTGGTTCCGTCCTCATTCATGAGCTCTTCAGATGCTATGGTTATGCACTCGCAACTCGGATTCTTCAGGGTTTGGACGAACCTGTTCCTAGCTATCTCAGAAACATCGACAGCCTTAGAGATAGAGTTCCCCCTCGCCTTAACCATGACGCTCTTCATGCCATTGTTCAGCTGAGTTACAACTGCAAGCACGTAATTCATCGTCGGTTTCTTGCCTATGTAAACCGTGTTCTCCGCGCTTGGCTGTTCCCCTGAAGGAAGATCTGCATTCGCAAGAAGAAGCTGTATTGCGCTAACCTTCGACTTGGTCCCGTCCTCATTGCTTATCTCCTCTGTGCTTATCCATATGTTGTTTCCGCTGGGGCTCTTCATCTCAGGGAAGAACCTGTTCCTTACTATCTCCACGACATCAACAGCCCTCGAAATCGCGTTTCCTCTCGCCTTCACTGTAACCTTGTTTGCGCCGTTGTTCAACCGCGTGACTACAGCTAGGACATAGTTCATTGCCGGCTTCTTTCCCACAAGTATCGTGTTGGCTTCCTTCTGTGTTGTTCCCATGCTCGTTTGCTCGAGTTCCATACTTACACCGTTATTGTTTAAGCGTGAGCGAATTGACTTACTTCAGGTAGACATAGGAAGCTAACTATAAAGACATTTCTGTTAAGATCTCGTCCTGGTACAAAGTCAAGCTATTATTCCAAACAATATGCCTATTGCAACATTCAGGCGATCACCGCTTATGTCTTCCCGCTCTTGCGCGCGAAGGTCAGGTAAGCGGTATGCCAGATGCCCTTTGTCGAGGGCCTTACCCCTTCCTCTCTGACTAGCATATCCCTGACTATCACTTCTACGGTGTGGATTTCTGAAAAACCTAGTTTGTTCAGCTTCGCCACGAATCTGCTCGCCTGCTCTGTGTGCGGCAAGTATCCAAAGACTGTGCCTCCCTGCCTCAGTGCCTTGTGCGCGTTCTTCAGCGCCTTCTCTGAGTTCGGCATATCAAGCGTGACAAGGTCAACGTTTTTCTCATCAATCTTCTTCAGCACGTCCTTGTTCTTTATTGTAAGGTTGCCCAGGTTCAGCATCGCCTTGTTCTTCTCCGCTATCGCTATGAACTCTGGCCTTGTCTCGTAGCTGTAGACCTCCCTAGCTATCCTTGCAAGGCTTGCCGCTAGCCATCCACTCCCAGTGCCTGCGTCCACACATACGCTTTCTTTGCCTATTCCCGAGTAGGCAATGATTATACCTATGTCCTTGGGCAGTATCACCTGCGGCCCTCTCTTCATTCTTCTATATATTTCCGGGTATATGAACAGGATCTTCACCTTTCTTCTTTTTTCTTGCTACCTTCTTCTTTGCAGAAGCTCCTTTTTCTTTCTTTGGCTTTGCTGCCTTCTCTTTTACCTTTGCCTCTTTCTGAGGTGCTACAACTGTCTCTCCAACCTTCTTCTCTTCCTCCTTCTTCTTGCCCCAATCCTTCTTGCTTGGACAGATAGGGTTGACGCACATCTCGTAGACCTTGCCTTTTGCGAAGACCTTTATCCTTGGCGCGCCGCACTCTTCGCATATCTTGTGAAGCGGCACTATTTTTGCGTACTGAGGGAGAGGATAGGAGTTGTCGCATTCTGGCCAGGCGCTGCACCCCACGAACTGCTTATTGTTCCTCGATCTCTTTATCACCAAGAGTCCTTTCCCGCACTTGTTGCACTTGCCCAGCGAATTCGCAAGCTCACTCTCCTCGAGCCCTTTGCTCAGCTCCACTCCTATCTCCTTTCCGTTCTTCTTGAAATCCCCAACTATCTCTGTTATTATCTTTTTTCCCTCGTCTATGACCTCGCTCTCCTTCATCGTTCCCTTGGCTATCTTCTCCATGTCCTTCTCGAGTCTCTTGGTCATCTCCTCATCGAGTATCTCCCCGCTGTACTTGCTCAGCGTGTTGAAGACGCTCGTGCCGAAGTCAGTGACCTCTATCCTGCTGTTTACTATGTAGCCCCTGCTGAAGAGCGTGTCTATTATCGCAGCCCTTGTCGCCTTTGTGCCAAGGTCCTTCTTCTCGAGGAGCGCTATGAGGCTGGCCTTCGTATATCTCTTCGGAGGCTCTGTCTTTCCCTCGTTCATATCCACTTTCTCTGGCTTAACATGCTCTCCAACTTCAAGCTTAGGCATTGCCCTCTCGTCTGTCTTGTAGTAATTGTAGAACTCCATCCATCCCTTATTCTTCACTATGCTGCCAGATGCCGCGTATTCCTCTGTGCCTGCAGATAGCGTTATTGCCACCTTCTCGAGGCTGGCTGGCTCTGCGAAGCAAGCCAGGAACCTCTTTGCTATTATGTCGTATATCGCCTCCTCCTCGTCTGTCATCTTCTTAGGAAGTTCTCCAGTAGGATAGATGGCTGGGTGTGCCTCGTCCTCCTTAATTCCCTCTCGAGGCCTGAACCTCGATTCCTTCATTAACTTCTGAGCCATTTCAGTATACTTCTCGTTCTGTGCCATCAGCGAGATTACTCTCTTGAGGTTTAGGGTTGGAGGCAGCTTCTGAGACGAAGTCCTAGGATAGGAGATGTATGACCTTTCATAAAGTGATTGGGCTATTGCAAGAGTCCTTGTCGGATCCATCCTTGCGACTCTGCTTGCCTCCAGCTGCAATGAGGTCAGGTCAAATGGAGGGAAGGGATATCTCGTCTCCTCCTGCACACTTACTTCCTTAACTGCCACTTCGGCCTTCTTGGTAGTTTCGAATATCTTCTCCGCCTCTTTCTTCTCGAAGATGTTGCCCTTCTTGTTATCGAAATCTATCCCTCTATAGAGTATGTGTACCGTCCAGAAAGGCTGAGGCTTGAAGTTCTTTATCTCAAGTTCCCTCTTCGCGAGTATGCCGAGCGCAGGTCCCTGCACCCTTCCGACGCTCATCACCTTCTTCACCCCAGCCATGAAGAGAGAGTTCATGAGAACCCTGCTCATGTTTATGCCCCACATCCAGTCGAGCATGTGTCTTGCCTCACCAGCATGCAAATTATCTATGTCGAACTTCGAGAGATTGTCGTAAGCGTACTCAAGGTCAGGCTTTGTGGTGGTTGAGAACTTCATTCTTCCAATCTTCGTAGTATCCTGTATGCTCATGTTTGGATCCTTGTTGAGTATGTCCTTTATCAGGTTTGATCCTATCACAGTGCCCTCAAGATCGTAGTCGCATGCGTTTATGAAGAAGCCGCACTTACTGCCTACAGACTGTATCGCATCGAGGTACTTCTTGGTGAAATAGGCCTTCTTGTTGACCTTGTACGATGGGATCCACTCAATCTCGAAAATTGGAAGGTCGTGGCTCTTGACCTTCTGGTGGAGCGTGAAGAGGTGGCCTGCAGCTGCGACTATGTAGATTCGCTCACCCTTCCTGGTTATCTCGTAGTAGCGTATGCCGTTGAAGACCTCTGTCTTTGGCCTCTCCTCTCCCAAAGAGAGCGCTATCCTCAGCGCTACGCTAGGCTTCTCTGCTATTATCAGCTTGTCCATGCTCCCTACTTCTTAGGCTTCGTCTTCTGCCCTGACTTCTCAGTCTTCTCTTCCCTCCAGATCCTGTAAGCCATGTATGCGTCGAGCAGAAGCGTGACTATGGCTATTATGTAGAAAAGGATGCCCCCGCTTGTGTAGATGTATGCTGCTATCGCAACTATAGTGAATACTATTATGCTCACAACAAGTATGAGCGCTTCAGTCTCCTTTCGAGTATATTCCATAGTACCTAATTTTCATATATCGGCAAGGCTAAAAGGCTTGTGGTGAATAGAGATAGGTTTGAATGCTGAGCGAACTCGAGATAATGCTTACCACGCTTGCGGCCGCACTCATAGCCGCAACAGCCCAGTACCTCTTCAAGAAGTCGGTGCCGAAGTTCGAGCTCTCGCCAAGAGGCATAAAGCACCTTCTCAGCAGCGCCGGAATCTGGATAGGCGGTATTCTTTACATAGGAAGCCTTGCGGTCTATCTCGAGGCCCTAGGCTCTGGCGAGCTCTCTTTCGTCTATCCGACTTTCGCGAGCACCTTCATCTTCATAGCCCTAATCTCATACTTCTTGCTGAAGGAGGAGATGGGCCCAAAGAGAGTGGCTGGAATAGCCCTGGTCTTCATAGGAATAGCGCTCGTCGCTCTCAGCTACTAGTGGTTTGATGAAAGAGAACACAAAACTAATGTTCATCATAATCCTACTCTTCAGCACCTTCCTTGGTAGTATCGGACAGCTCCTCTTTAAGTTGGGCCTTACTCCAACAACCATACTCATATACCTCATATTGGGCTTCCTCGCATACGCGCTCTCGACTGTGCTCTATCTTTACGCGCTGGGAAGGATGCACCTGAGCTGGGCGTATGGCATGGGCGGGCTGAGCTACGTCTTCGCGAGCATACTAGCGCTCTTGGTTTTAGGAGAGCAGATTTCGCCACTTAGATGGATAGGCATACTCGTCATAGCAATAGGTGCTGCGCTTGTGGGGTTGAGTTGAAATTCAATAACCTGGCATTTACATTTCTGGAAAGACTGGCACTTTCCTGACAGCATGAATGGAACCGACTGTGAATCTTTCGTGACCTCTGTCAAGAGCTGCACAGTAAAACTCTTGGAAAATAAAGCAAACAGATTAAATCCAGAAGTAATGTCCTACTTCATGGACGTTGTGATAGGAGAATCTATTAACTACTTAACCACTTTAATCTCTGTAGGTTCGTTGTGCTTTGAGTTTAGGTACTTTATCAATTCGTCGTATATCTCTGTCCTAAGCCTGGCCCTCTGGCCTTCTTCCAACTTGAGTCTCATGGTAATAACGTAGAGGTTGTCGTGCAGCGACTCTATGTCTATCGAGTAGTCGCTGATTTTCTGGACCTTCATCACCTTCCTGACTCTCTTCGCAAGTTCGTCAAATTCTATCGTTATTGCAACATCGAACTGGAGCTTTGTCCTGTGTTCCTCAGCATGCCTATAGTTTATGACCATGGCCTGCGCGACTATACTGTTGGGCATCAGCATGAGGAGCTTCTCGTCAGTATAGAACTCGGTGTAGAGTACACCTATGGTCTTTATGGTTCCTGAGAAACCTGGCACGAACCTGTCGTGAGGGTAGGTCGGCGGGTTCTGAGTA